>CAIQXC010000898.1 GCA_903875675.1 Akkermansiaceae bacterium | reverse complement strand
GACGCAGGCACCGACGGCATCGACCTTGGGGTCTTTGCTCCAGACGGCGATTTTGGTGCGGAAGCCAGCTTCGCGGGCGACGCCGCGGATTTCGACGGTGTGGTCGGAGATTTCATTGACCTCGGCTTCGAAGAGGCGGCGCACGAAGTTGGGGTGGCTGCGCGAAAGGATAATTTCAGGGCCGCGGCCTTCATTTTCAACTGCCAGCACATAAGCGCGGATGCGGTCGCCGATGTTGTAGTCTTCGCCTTGGACGCGTTCGCGGTTGGGCAGGATGCCTTCGAATTTCCCGAGGTCGATCATCACGTCGTTGCGCTCGAAGCGGCGGACGGTGCCGGACACGATGTCGCCTGCGCGGTCCTTGAACTCTTCGTAGATCATTTCCTTCTCCGCTTGGCGCAAGCGCTGCATCATCGTCTGCTTGGCGGTCTGCACAGCGATCCGGCCGAAATCCTTGGGGGTGACGTTGAACTCCAGCACGTCGCCGGGTTGGGCGGTCGGGCTTTTCTTGAGGGCCACCGCGAGTTGAACTTGGTTGAATTTGTCCGTCTGGCAACCATCGGCCACCACCGTGAGGACGGCGAAGATGCGGGTTTCGCCCTTGCGGGTGTTGACATCGGCGCGGAGAGTCTCGATGGCATCGGCACCTGGAACCATCTTGCGATAGGCTGAAATGAAGGCAAATTCAAGCGCGGCAACGACCCGGTCACGGTCGATTCCTTTTTCCTTTTCGTAATATTCGATGAGAGCGACGATGTCGTTGGTCATGGCGGGCGGTATGTGCGGGCAGCGTGGGCGGCATCTGGGGACGCAAAAGAGTGGGTGCGAGACCCACTCCTTTCTTTCGTCAGAAGCTGTGCGGGGAGCTACATAACGTGGGGGAAGTCGCCTTGCAAGCCGAAACTCGCAAGTAATTGATGCCGGTTGCAGGCATGGGGGAGGGTCAGCAGAAATTTCTAAAAAGGAGCTTGCCAAGCGGATAAGCAACGACTATTCGTCCCTCCCCACCGCACCGAGGTGACAACGCGAGGATAGCTCAGTCGGTAGAGCAGTTGGCTTTTAACCAATTGGTCCTGGGTTCGAATCCCAGTCCTCGTACTTTTTTCCTGTGAGTTTTCAGTCATTGAATTATGAATTCTTTCAAATCCATTCAGATTTCCCGGCGGTTGTTTTTGCGCCGTTGTTCGACCGCCGCCGCCGCCACGGGATTGCCGCTGTGGTTTGTTGAACGGGAATTGGCGGCGGCCGCAGAGCCAGCCAAAGGCCTCTCGCCAAATGACCGGCCTGGTATCGCACTGATTGGCTGTGGCGGCCAAGGCAGTGGGGATGCAGGCAATGCCCAGCGCTTTGGCGACGTGGTGGCTGTCTGCGATGTCGATAAGAGCCACGTCGAGCATGCCGTCAAACGTTTCACGAAGGACGGCAAGGTGCCGACGGGATTTTCCGATTTTCGAAAATTGCTAGAGCGGGACGACATCCATTGCATCATCAACGGAACCCCGGACCACTGGCACAGCTTGGTCAATATCGCTGCGGCGCGCGCCAAGAAGGACATCTATTCGGAGAAGCCGCTGACTCTGACGATTGACGAAGGCAAGCATGTGGTCAAGGCGGTGCGCGACAACAAGGTGGTGTTACAAACAGGTACCCAGCAGCGCAGCAACGAGCGCTTTCGCTTGGCCTGTGATCTGGTTCGCAACGGCCGCATCGGCAAACTCAAGGAAGTGACGGTGTGGCTGCCGGCCGGTCGCCGCGAGGGCCCCTTTGCCAGCAAGCCGGTGCCTGCTGAACTCGACTGGGATTTTTGGCAGGGCCAGGCACCCAAGGTGGACTATGTGCCAGAGCGTTGCCATGTGTGGTTCCGTTATTGGTATGAATATTCCGGTGGCACGATGACCGACTGGGGGGCTCATCACATGGACATTGGTTATTGGGCGGTGGGTCTGCCGGCTCCGACCCAGATTGAAAGCAAGGCTCTGACTGTGCCGATTCCTGGTGGCTACACGACCATTGCGGATTACGAGGTGAAGTTCACCTATCCGAACGGTGTGATTTTCAACGTTCGCTCGACCCGCGACGACGATCCGTTTGGCGGCACCGTGAAGGCGGATGGCCAGCGCAACGGCATTCATTTCGAGGGCAGCGACGGCTGGATTTGGGTCAACCGGGACCAGATCAAAGCCACGGATCGGGAACTGCTCAGCAAGCCGTTGCCGGAAGGTGCCGAGCGCCTGTACGTCAGCAACGACCACATGGGTAACTTTTTCGAGTGTTCGCGCAGCCGCAAGGATCCAATCTGTGCGGTGGAAATCGGCCATCGCTCGGCCTCGGTGTGCCACCTGGGAGCGATTTCTTTGCGTACCGGGAAAAAACTCCAGTGGGATCCAAACAAGGAAGTGTTCGTCGGTGAACATGCCGCAGAGGCTAACAGTTTTGCCGCGCGTGAAATGCGCAAGCCTTACGACTACAGCTTCGTGAGTTGAGTTCTCGGTGCCTGCGCTTTGGATTGCGGCGCATGTCAGCAGCGCATTTGGCGGGGAGGGCCGCATTTGTCGGGGAGCGCCGCCATCCTGGCGGCAGCGTTCGGCATCCTGCCGAATGGGCGTAAGGAACGCGCCTGGAAAGGCCAAATCCTGCGCCGCAGAATGGGTGCCGCTGGAGCGAGCGGCTTTCGCTGGGGCAGTGCCTGCGCTTTGCATTGCGGCAGGATGCCGCCAAAAATCATTTAAGATCGGAAAGCACACGTCTGAACTCCAGTCACCTGAAG
>CAIQXC010000897.1 GCA_903875675.1 Akkermansiaceae bacterium | reverse complement strand
TCATTCTTCTCAATCATCCAAAATTCAAAATTCAAAATTCAAAATTGATTCTCGGCTCGCCTGCGAGCCATCCCTTTCCGGAGTTTTTGGTTTTTCTCCGGGAGCCAGCGGGGCGGCCGGTGCCCACCGGTTGCCCCGCATTTTGTGGTATAGGAGGAAGGGACGTCTCGTCCCCTGCTCCTAGGTCCGTAATTTCCCGACGGCATACAAAGGGTACACTTCAATGGCCTCATAAACGGAGAAATTGACGGTTTGAGTCTTCCCAACTTGCCTGGCACCTCTGATCAGGAGCGGTTTGTGGCGACTTTCCGCCCGCCACTGTTCCAGTTCACCATCCGTTCTGCGTGGGATATACAGGCAATGTGTTCATTTTCCAAGGCGATAATCCTGAAGCATTCACAAAAAAAAATCACCTTGAGGGAATGAGGTCGATTACCCATGTTTATGGGTATTGCCAATGATGCGCCAGCCCCCACACTGCCGCCTGTTACGGAGCCTTTAAGAGAACAACCAGCTACATGCCGACACATCCGAAGACATTCGCTAGGTTGATGGCCAACCTCACTCCGTAAGACGATTCTCTCATCCGAAAATATACGAGAAGAATGTCGTGACTCCTTAACGTAAGAGTAAACTATGCACCCCAAAGAACATACGCAGCACAATTCTAAGAAGCCTACGTTCGACCGCCGGTCCTTCCTAAAAGCCTCCTCGATTACTGCCGCCGGCTTCGCGTTTTCCCGGCTACCCGTGATGGCAGGTCCGTTCACCCGTGAGGATTTTGACAAAATTGTTCCTTCCGATAAGAAACTCTCACCGGAGTGGGTAAAGTCGCTTTTTGCGCGGGGCGAACGCACGGTGTACTGCGGCAAGGACCTCGAGAAAATCGGCATGCCCATCGGCGGCCTCTGCGCGGGCCAGCTCTATCTGGGCGGCGATGGCAAGCTCTGGCACTGGGATATCTTTAACCAGCCGCGAAGGACCGATGGTTCCACCTATCAGAATCCACTGGTGCCGGCCTCACCGCTCGAGCAGGGATTCGCCTTGGAGATCACGCTCGATGGCAAAAATCAGGTGAGTCCCCTCACCCACGCGGGCTTTTCCGATATCACCTTTTGCGGTGAATACCCGCTGGCTAACATCGAGTATCGCGATCCGAAGCTGCCCGTCGCGGTTTCGCTAGAAGCCTTTTCGCCCTTTGCGCCACTCCATACCGATGACTCAAGCTTGCCGGCCACGGTGCTGCGATACACGGTTAAAAACACCGGCAACACCAAACTGGAAGTGCGCCTCGCAGGTTGGCTCGAAAATGCCGTGTGTCATTTTTCCACCCCCGGCGATGCGGCCAAACGGCGCAACATTAGGAAACGGGAGAATGGGATGCTGCTCATTCATAGCGACGTTAAAAACGGCCCGGCGGAAAAACTCCTGATGCCAGAACTCATGTCGGAAGCGGATCTCAAGCAACCCTTGGACATGGGCACCATGGCCATCGCTTTGTTGGAATCCCAATCATCTGATCGGGCCAACGTGTCCGTTGGTGCCGGCAATTTACCGGATTCGGCCTTTGCCCCGGAGCCTGCCGACGTTGCCGGACAACCGACCGGCAACAAACTCGTCGGATCGATCGTCCGCACGATGACGTTGGAACCTGGCAAGGAGGCGACGGCAACCTTCCTCATCACCTGGCATTTCCCGTATCTGGATATGCAGAAATGGAAGATCGAGCGCATGGAGACGTTGAAGGATAACGGCCGTTACTATGCCACAAAGTTTCCCTCGGCGGCCGCCGTCGCCAGTTATGTGGCGGCGCATTTCACCGAGCTCCATACCCAGACCCGCCTCTGGCACGACACTTGGTATGATTCGACGCTGCCCTATTGGTTCCTGGACCGCACGATGCTCAACACCGGCTGCCTGGCGAGTGCGACCTCACACCGGTTTGCCACGGGCCGCTTCTGGGGCTGGGAAGGCGTCGGTTGTTGTGAAGGCACCTGCACCCACGTTTGGCACTATGCCCATGCGGTGGGCCGCCTGTTCCCCGATCTTGAACGGGACGCTAGAAAGCGCACTGATTTCGGCATCGCCATTGAAAAGCCGTCGGGTTCCATCCGCCACCGAGGCGAAGGGTTTGGGCTGGCAGTGGACGGCCAAGCGGGCTGTATTCTGCGTGCATACCGCGAGCATCAGATGACATCCGACGGCGCATGGCTCAAGGAGTTATGGCCTAACATCAAGCTTGCCATGCAATGCCTGATGAAGATGGACAAGGGCGACGGTCTGCTCGACGGCCACCAACACAACACGCTCGACGCCGGTTGGTATGGCCAGATTGCCTGGCTGAGCGGATTGTATCTGGCCAGCCTCCGCGCCGCTGCTGAAATGGCGATAGACATGGGCGACGAGGGATTTGCCGCAGAATGCCGCAAGATCGCCGACACCGGCCGCGAAAGCATCAAGAAGCTCTTCGACCAAGAGTATTTCATCAACCTGCTGGATCCCAAGCATCCGGAGGCCATCAACTCCGGCACGGGTTGCGAGATTGACCAGGTCTTCGGCCAAAGCTGGGCCTATCAAGTCGGTCTGCTGGACCGGGTGATCCCGAAGAAAGAAACACGCTCGGCGCTGCAGGCCTTGTGGCGCTATAACTTCATGCCGGACTGTGGCGCGTACCGGAAGATCTACAAGGGCGGGCGATTCTTTGCCTTGGCTGGTGAGGCCGGCATGCTGATGTGCACGTTCCCGCGCAAGGACTGGAGCTTCGAAAATGCCAGCGGCAAAGGCAACATGGATGGTTGCTGCAATCTGTTCAACGAGGTCATGAACGGCTTCGAGTATCAAGTGGCCGGCCACATGATCTGGGAAGATATGGTCGAACAAGGGTTGGCCGTCACCCGCGCCGTGCATGACCGCCACCACCCGAGCAAGCGCAATCCGTGGAACGAAGTGGAATGTGGCGATCATTATTCCCGCAGCATGGCCAGTTATGGCGTGTTCATCGCAGCCAGCGGATTCGAATACCACGGACCCAAACAACACATCGGCTTCGCCCCTAAACTAACACCGGAGGACTTCAAATCCGCCTTCACCACCGCCGACGGCTGGGGGAGCTATGCGCAAATAATCGAAAACGGAAAACTCAAGGCGGCCATCTCCCTGCGCTCGGGAAAAATGAAATTGATGACCGTCGCTCTGGATGTTCCAGATGCTGCCGCCCGTTCGGTCAAGGTGGAAGTCGCCGGAAAAATTGTCCCCGCGCAACTGGCACGGAGTGGTTCGCGAGCCGTCATTTCACTAGCGGCCGGGGTGGAAATTCACGCAGGCCAATCGCTGGTTGTTTCCTTCTCCTGATCCCGACCTTACAAATTACCAGGGCTTCCGTGGCATCGGAATGGTAAAGTTCAAGATCGAGGAAGTGACCGATGCATCGGCCAAATATCCAACCAGCGTTTTGAGATTTCTCGGCATGTGAGTGGTGCCCAGCCCTTGATACGCGGATTTTGATAACTGAAGTAGATCATGTGCAAGTTCTAGCACCCCCATAAAGATGACCGCGCCAGTCGCATGGATACTTGCTTGTTGCGCGGGTTCCTTGGCCGCTGAGCAACCCGCAACCCGCAGCCATCAGCAAGACGGCTGGCAATGGCTGGACTCTTCACAATACTATCCGTTGCCGTCCTGCCCACCGTGGAAGCCAGCAACAAGGTAACATGGCTCAATGGCGGCAATATCCCCAGCTCCGCCTATGGCACCAAGTTTGTCGTCCAAACCTCCACCAATCTCGTGCATTGGGATGTTGTTCCGGTTGGCGATACGAAACTGAGCAATCTCACCGACTCGGTTTCCTACACCCTGCTACCCGGCCAGGGCAAGGTATTCGTCCGTCTCTCCGTAACGCCATGAAAGAGATCGTGGATCATAGATAGTAGATACAAACCGCAATAACCATCCACCATCCACCATCCACCATCCACCATCCACCATCCACCATCCACCATCCACCATCCACCATCCACCATCCACC
>CAIQXC010000896.1 GCA_903875675.1 Akkermansiaceae bacterium | reverse complement strand
TTCCACCGCTGTTCCATGTCGGCCATTCTGATCGAGGACGACGCCGAGGGGTGGTTCGAGTCCGGTCCGGTGCGCGACATGCTGATACGCGGCAACACCTTCCTCGGTTGCGGCATCGATATCAATCCGCAAACCCGGTCGGCAAAGCCCGAGGAGCCCGTGCATGAGAACATCCGGATCACGGATAACTGGTTCGACGGCGCGGGCGTGTCAGCCAAAAGTGTCAAGGGGCTGGCCGTGACCGGGAACCGCTCACCCGACGGCAACATTCAAATCCGGCTGGATCCCACCTGCACCGGGACCAAAGTTGAGAACAATGACGGGAAGAAAGCATTACCATGAAAACGAAAGGACAGAGTATGAAATATATGATGATCACAGCAGTTGCTGGCATGATGTCGGGGATCTCCAGTCAGGCGGCAGACAATCCGCCAAAGGAGCCGCCGAGCCCGCCGGGCCGCCAGGTGTTATGGTACGACAGCCCGGCCAAGAACTGGGAGACCGATGCGCTGCCGATCGGCAACGGTCGGTTGGGTGCGATGATTTTCGGCGGGGTCGAAAACGAACACATTCAATTCAACGAGGACAGCCTGTGGGAGGGCGATGAGAAGGACAAAAACAACTACCAGAATTTCGGCGATGTTGAGGTGACCTTGACAAAGGGCGCCGACGTCAAGAACTACCGGCGCGAGCTGGATATCAGTCGTGCCGTTCACGAAGTGACCTATATCAGTGGCGGAGTTACCTATCGCCGCCAAGCGTTCGCGAGTTTTCCGGACCAGGTGATGGTCTTCCGGTTAGCCGCTGACAAACCGGCGGGCTACACGGGTGTCATCACGCTGACGGACGCGCACGGCGTCAAGATCGCCGTCGAACCGCATCGGCTAACCGCCGCCGGCAAGTTGAAAAACGGTCTGCGGTTCGAGTCGCAACTCGTGGTCCTGAACGATGGTGGTACGCTGGAAGCAACGCCTGAGGGCATTGCGTTCAAGGGCGCCAACGGCCTGACGCTCATTCTCGCGGCCGGCACCGATTATCTCAATCAGCGCGGCAAGCGCTGGCGGACCGGCGAAGCGCCGCACCGCAAGGTGACCGAGCAGATCGAGAAGGCTGTCAAACGCCCCTATGCCGAACTGTTGGCGGCACACATCAAGGACTACCAGGCCTTGTTCGGTCGCGTTCAATTGGACATTGGAAAGACGGACGCCAAGATCGCTGACCTGCCGACGTCCGGGCGCTTGGATAACTACAAGAAGCCTGACGCAAAGGATCCCGAATTGGAAAACCTGCTCTTCCAATACGGCCGGTATCTGCTGATCGGTTCGTCCCGCAACAGCCTGCCGGCCAACCTTCAGGGCCTCTGGAACAACAACAACTCGCCACCGTGGGGCAGCGACTATCACTCGAATATCAACATCCAGATGAATTACTGGCTGGCCGAAACCGCCAACCTGGCGGAATGCGCCGAGCCTCTGTTGGTATATATCTTCAGTCTGCGCGAGGTGCGGACAGAGCAGACCTCGGCCAACTTCCAAACGAAACGCGGGTGGACCGTGCAGACCGAGAACAACATCTTCGGCGGATCCAGTTGGGAATGGAACACTCCGGGCAGCGCCTGGTATGGCCAGCACCTGTGGGAACATTACGCCTTTGGCGGCGACAAGACGTACCTCAAGACGGTGGCCTATCCCGTGTTGAAGGAGGTTTGTGAGTTCTGGGAGGACCGGCTGAAGACGCTGCCCGACGGCACGCTGGTGGCGCCCATGGGATACTCGCCTGAACAGGGACCGCGCGAGGATGGCGTTTCGTTCGACCAGGAGATCATCTGGGATCTCTTCACCAACTATATCGAGGCATCGCAGGCGCTCGGAGTCGATCCCGAGTATCGCCAGAAGATCACGGCCATGCGCGAAAAACTGCTGCTGCCAAAGATCGGGAAATGGGGGCAATTGCAGGAGTGGACGGTAGATCGTGACGATCCGAATAACGATCATCGCCACGTCTCGCATCTGTTCGCCGTGCATCCCGGCCGACAGATCACGCCTTCGAAAACGCCGGCGCTGGCCGAGGCGGCCAGGGTTTCCCTGAAAGCCCGCGGTGATGGCGGCACCGGCTGGAGCAAGGCCTGGAAGATCAGCTTCTGGGCCCGGCTGCTCGATGGCGATCATGCCTACAAGATGTATTCCGAACTCTTGAAGAACAACATCACCCTGAACATGTTCGATACGCATCCCCCGTTCCAGATTGATGGCAATTTCGGCGCGACGGCGGCGGTGTGCGAGATGTTGCTTCAGAGCCAGGCCGGTGAGTTGCATCTGCTGCCGGCCTTGCCGGGGGCCTGGTCAACGGGCACCGTGACGGGTCTCCGCGGGCGCGGCGGCTTTGAAGTGGACCTGGCGTGGGCGAATGGGAAAGTGGTGAAGCTGCGCGTGAAATCCAATCTGGGCAACCGCTGCCGCATCCGGGCCGGTTCTCCGCTCACGATGGATGGCCAGTCGAGTCCGGCGGTGAAGCCACCGGAGCCCGGGGTCATCGAATTCGAGACCAAGGCGGGAATGACATACACGTTTGCGGGCAAGTAATTTCTGCGATGGAAGAGTTCAACTAATAACGGATATGAGTCAGAAAATGAATCGAAAGTCGTTCATGGGATTGATGCTGGCGCTATTGCTATCAGGATGGCAGATGGTTGCGGCGGTCCCGGTGCCTGCTGCCAGCAGTCCATCGGGAGGGGACATCCTGTTCAATGCCGATTGGCGTTTTCATCTGGAGGATCAGCCGAAAGCCGAACCATGGCCCCAGGCCACGCCTGATTTCAAGGACCAGGAATGGGAAACCGTGAACCTCCCGCACTATGCGCATCTGGAACCTTATGACGTATCGATGCACTGGCAAGGCATCTGCTGGTATCGCAAAATTCTGGTGCCCGATGCCACCATGAAGGGACGGCATGTTACCTTGGAGTTCGAGGGAGCCATGCAGCTCGCCCAGGTATGGATCAACGGCCAACTCCGTTGCACCCATGCGGGAGGCTATCTGCCATTCACTGTCGATATAACTGCCGATTGTGCGGCTGGCAAGCCGGTGAGCATCGCCGTGCGCCTTGACAATAACGACCACGGTGAGTTCGTGCCCGGAAAACCCCTGGGCGGGATGGATTTCTGCTATTTCAGCGGCATCTATCGCAATGTGATACTGCATGTCACCGACCCGTTGCGCATCACAGACGCAGTCGCTGAGGGAGTCGTTGCCGGCGGTGGCATCTTTGTTACCTATCCGAAGGCAACGGAAGAAGCCGCGACGGTTCAGGTTCAGACCCATGTGCGCAACGGCCTGGGCGACGCATCCCAGGTTGCCATTGCCATTGCTCTTGTGGATCGGCAGGGGCGTGAGGTGGCCCACAGCGAGAGTCCGGCTCAGACCATTGCCAGTGGTGGCGATGCAACGGTTACCCAAAGCCTCGAAGTCAGGAAACCACTGCTCTGGCATCCCGATCATCCGCATCTCTACACGTTGCAGGTGCGCGTGAAGAACGGCCGCCTTATTGCCGATGAACAGTCGCTGCGAATTGGAATCAGACGCGTCGCAGCCGATCCGCAAAGGGGTTTCCTGCTCAACGGCGAGCCATTGTTCCTGAATGGAACCAATCGTCATCAGCAATATCCCTGGGTGGGCAATGCGATCAGTGATAACTGCCAATACCGCGATATCCGCAAACTCAAGGAGGCTGGATTTAACTTCCTGCGCCTCACCCAATATCCCCAGTCCCCGGCGGTGATGCGGGCCTGCGATGAACTCGGCATGCTGGCTATCGTGTGTGTGCCGGGCTGGCAGCACTATAATGGTGACAAAGCCTTCGTCGACAGTATCGCCCAGGCGGAAAAGGATATGGTACGTTGGCACCGCAACCATCCCTCCGCAGCCATTTGGGAAGTCAGCCTTAACGAATCCCCCATGCCGGGCGAGGTGCTGCTGGCGATGAATCAACTGGTGCATTCCGAATATCCAGGCGACCAGATGCTCACCTGCGGTGACACCCATGATGGCAACGGCCTCGCCGAGCGCGCTTACGAGATTCCTTACACCGGCTGGAACCAGGATTCATTCAGCCGTCCCGCCGTGGTCGCCGGACGCAAGGGCCTGCATCGCGAGTACGGCGATTTCGAATTCGGCGGCAACAATAGCACCAGCCGCGCCAGTCGTGGCGATGGCGAGGATGCCATGCTGCTCATGGCATGGAATTACCAGTGGGAATGCAACAAGAACCTGAGCTATCCATGGACCATTGGCCATTCCACATGGGTGGGGATTGATTACAACCGCGGCTACCACCCGAAGCCTTGCACCTGCAGTGTTCTCGATGCGGTGCGTTTGCCCAAGTTCGTCTATTACTTCTATCAGAGCCAGCGCGACCCGACCCTGGTGCGCGGCGATATCGCCAGCGGACCGATGGTGTATATCGCGAATTATTGGTCCGCTCAGTCACCGCGCAAGGTCGTCGTCTATTCCAACTGCGAAGAGGTCGAACTGTTCAGCAATGGGAAATCTATCGCGAAGCGCAAGCCCGACGTTGGCCCCGATACCGACTACGGCAAGGTGCCGGCAACCGCCGATCCGCTCTACTGGGAGAAGACCGGCGGAAAACTGCCGCCGGTGGAACTGCCGGGCAACCGCAATGTCGCCACTTTCGATGGCGGCAATGGCAAACACCTGGCCCATCCGCCCTTCACCTTTCCCAATGTGCCCTTTGTTCCGGGCGAGCTGAAAGCAGTGGGATACATCGGCGGGAAACCCGTGACGGGCATGGTGCGCAAGACGGCTGGCACGGCGAAGCGGTTGACCTTGGTGGTTGATCTCGCCGGCCGGGAGCTGGTTGCCGATGGTGCCGACGCGGTGTTCGTTCATGCGGAGGTGAGCGATGCCGCCGGGAATCTGGTCACCACCGCCAAAGGTACGATGAACTTTACGGTTAGCGGGAATGCGACGATGATCGGCGGCCCTCAACGCGACGTCGAGGCCGGGGTGGCCTCAGTGCTTCTACGCGCCGGGACTACTGCCGGAGAAATCGTAGTGAGCGCCGTCAGTGCGGGATTACCTTCCGCCACCGCAAGGATTACAGCGATGGCCAAACCGGAGAAAAAGAATGAATAAGACGAATCCAACAGGAATCAGCTGGAACTTCGATTGGCGAGGGGTAATCATTGGCCTCCTGGCCCTCGTGTTACTTCCAGCGTTGACAAGCGCGGAGGCCGCGCCGCTGCGCCACGTCGTTTCGCTCGATGGGGTGTGGCAGATTGCGGAAGGCAATCTCACCACTATCCCGGCAGCGTTTGAGCGGCGCGTGCCGGTGCCGGGCTTGGCGGACATGGCACGGCCCCCCTTCGTCGAGCCGGGCCCGAAGGTGGCAGACCGTGAACAAGATAAGCAAAAGGATCCGCGTCGGGATGCGTTCTGGTATCGACGAACCTTCACGATTGACGGTGCCATTCCGCCGGTGGCGACACTCAAGGTTGGCAAGGCCATGTTCGGCACAAGGGTCATCTTGAATGGCAAATTACTTGGCGACCACGCACCTTGTTTCACCCCCGGTCTCTTTGATGCACGGGGCGCCTTGAAGATTGGCGAGAATGATTTGATCATCCGAATCGGTGCCGACCGCAGCGCGATACCGGATCATGTACCCTCCGGTTATGACCTCGAAAAGACGCGCTATATTCCTGGAATTTTTGATTCGGTCGAGCTGATACTCTGCGGCACACCCGCTATTGTGAACGCCCAGGTCACGCCTGATTTGTCGAATCACCTGGCACAGGTGCGCGTCTGGCTGAAGAACGCGGCGGCAGGCAAAATGACGGTCGAAGTTCGTGAGGTGAAATCAGGCAAGCTTGTCGGCAAAGGTTCGGCGCCAATGACGGCGACGGAACAGACGCTGGATCTGGCCGTGCCGATTGCCGGTTGTCGTTTGTGGTCGCCGGAAGATCCGTTTCTATATGAATTGACCGTGCGGACGTCCGGTGATGAATTCAAGACACGGTTCGGAATGCGCACCTTCAAACTCGACCCGGCGACGGGCCGGGCCGTCTTGAACGGCAAGCCGTATTTCCTGCGCGGCAGCAATTTCACCCTCTATCGGTTTTTTGAAGACCCGGAAAGAGGCGATCTGCCATGGCGTGAGGAATGGGTGAGGACGTTGCACCAGCGAGTGAAGGATATGCGCTGGAACTGCCTGCGCTACTGCATCGGCTTCCCGCCGGAGTTTTGGTACCGGATTGCCGATGAGGAAGGCATCCTGATCCAGGATGAATTTCCAATTTGGAACATACACCGCACGCCCTACGATGTGGACGAACTGGCCGGAGAGTTTCGCGAATGGATGCAAGAGCGCTGGAACCATCCGTGCGTGATGATCTGGGATGCCAGCAACGAAACCATCATGCCGGAAATCGCCGACGCCTTCGCAAAAGTCCGCGGACTCGATCTGTCCCATCGCCCATGGGATAACGGCTGGTTTCCATCACAGGTTCCAGGCGACTGCTTCGAATCGCACCCCTACCACTTTGATGATCTGAACTTCAAACTCTCTGATCTGGCGAAGGCTGATCCAGCCTGGACGCGCAACGCGGCTTCCAATGCCGCGAAGAACCCCGTTGTCATCAACGAATATGGCTGGCTCTGGCTGAACCGCGATGGCACTCCCACCACGCTGACGAAGGAGTTCTATCAGAAGCTGCTCGGCAAGGACTCCACGACGGCACAGCGGTTCCACCTGCAAGCCACGTATCTGGCCGCTGATACCGAGTTTTGGCGCTCGCATCGCAAAGCCGCCGCCGTGATGCATTTCACCACGCTCGGCTATTCGCGCCCCGACGGCCAAACCAGCGACCACTGGCTCGACATAAAAAACCTCAAGTGGGAGCCGGAGTTTTATCGCTATGTCCGCGACTCATTTGCGCCCGTCGGCCTAATGCTTGATTTCTGGAGCAACCGGCCCGCTGCGGGAACCAAGGTGCGCGTGCCGGTGGTGCTGATGAACGACCTGTACCAACCATGGGCCGGGCCGGTGACCCTGCGCCTGATACGCGGCGACCGCGTGCTTGCGGAGACGAAACAGGCAGCCCGCATCGAAGCGCTCGGCACGACGACCCTTGTTTTCGACCTCGCCTGGCCGGAGCAGGCTGGACCGTGCGTTCTGGAAGCGGCCTTGCGCGGCGCGGATGGCGAACCGGTG
This sequence comes from Akkermansiaceae bacterium, assembly GCA_903875675.1. Taxonomy (GTDB): domain Bacteria; phylum Verrucomicrobiota; class Verrucomicrobiia; order Verrucomicrobiales; family Akkermansiaceae; genus Luteolibacter. The sequence continues at coordinate 4,710 of CAIQXC010000896.1, read as the reverse complement.
CGGAGCGTCCGCGACCTCGAAGTCGCCGACACCAAGCCGCTCGGCCTGGCCTTCGGGAAGACGGTGACCGCCTCATCCGTTTATGCCCCCGAACGCAAACCGGAGAACGCCGTGGATGGCGATCCCGGCACCTACTGGTCTTCCGCGTTCAAAGACGACGCGTGGCTGGCAGTGGATTTGGGTGGGAGGCATAAGATCAGCCGCGTGGTGATTCATTGGGAAGCCGCGTTCGCGAAGGCATTTGCAGTGCAAGTCTCGACTGACGGACAGACATGGGCCGATGTGTACCAGACCACGGAAGGCAAAGGCGGCGTCAGCGAAATCAAGTTCAGTCCTGTAGAGGCACGGCACGTCCGCCTGACCTGCACCCAGCGCGGCACCCAGTGGGGCAATGCCGTGTATGAAATGCAGGTTTTTGAATGACCACCATGGCTATGAAATTCTTGCATTTTTTCTCCCAAAGCAAATCCCAGCCCTTACCCGCAAACCCGCACTTACCCATGAAGATTCCAAAACCAATCCATTTCGTGATTCCCGCCGCGGCGCTTGCCGCTCTGCTTGCCGCGCAGTCCGTTCAGGCCGCGAGCCTCACATGGGACGCCAACGGCACCACCGCCGGCCAGACTACGGTGAGCAACCCCGGCACCCTGAAGAGCCTAGAGGTTTCCAGCGCTGCGCCAAGCATTTCCGGCAATACCCTGAAATTGACTGGCGGCGCGATCACGCTTGGTAATGTATCTTCCACGATCACGGACGGCATCACCGGAGCGCCGCCGGTCAACTGGGACGGTGGCAATCAGAGTCTTACGCTACAGCCCGCCGCGGGTGTCAGCATGACCCTGGGCAACGTCAATGTCACAAAGAATTCCAGCAATAACAACTCGAGTCTTAACCTTGATGGATCGGGCACCGGCAACTCGCTGGGCAACCTCACATGGGCGGGGGGAGGGCAGCAGCTTGGTGTTACCAAGCAAGGAACGGGGACGTGGACTATCGGTGGTTTCTCCGGAGGTGATCGCTGGCTAAGCGTTAAGAGCGGTGTCCTGAAGGTCACCGGAACGCTCGCGACTTCCCATGGATTCTTTCTGCAGGGCGGGGAACTCGACTACAACAATCCTGGTGCGCTAGGAGACAGTCAGTACAATACGATCGGAGGCCTGGACGTCCTCGGCATCAACCATCCATACGACAACAATACCGCAGCCGGCTATCTGGACAACACCAGCGGCGCGGCGATCACCACCTCGACCACCAACCCCGCGATGTTGTGGAATGCGGACTTCACTTTCATCGGCTCCAATGGCGCTAAAAGCGACCTCTACCTCGGCACCGGCGCGGTGACGCTGAATGCGAATCGCACTGTGACCGTCGCCAACGCGGCTGCTACCTTCACGGTCGGCGGCGTGATTTCCGGCAGCGGTTGCGGCCTGACCAAGGCCGGTGCCGGCACGCTGAAGCTGACCGGTGCCAATACCTTCACCGGCAACGTCACCGTCAGCGCCGGAACGCTGGCCATCAGCCAGGCCGCGCACAACACCATGGCCAAGGTCACGGTGAACAGCGGCGCCGTGATGCGCCTGGACTATCCCGGGACCTTCGTTGTGAGCGGCCTGGTGTTGAAGGGAGTCAGTAAAGGTTCGGGCTACTACAACAGCAAGAACGCGGCACCCTACTTGACGGGCACGGGCAGTTTGTTCGTGGTGGGCGATTCGGACTCCGACCGCGACGGCATACCCGACAAGTGGATGATCCGGTATTTCGGCCACCCGACCGGTCAGGCCAGCGACCACTCGCTGGCTCAGGACGATCCGGACAGCGACGGCCTGACCAACCTCCAGGAATACCGGCACAGCACCGATCCCACAAACCGCGACACCGATGGCGACGGCCTGAGCGATGGGGATGAAGTCAATAAGTACCACACCAATCCGCTGCTGGCCGACACCGATGGCGACGGCTTGAGCGACGGGGATGAGGTCAATACCCACCACACCAATCCGCTCAAGGCCGACACTGACGGCGACGGCGCGGGGGATTGGTATGAGGTCAAAGCCGCCTTCACCGACCCTAACGACCGCAAGAGCAAGCCGAACATTCCCTATCCGCTGCCCAAACCGGACGGCTCCGCTGGCGTGACCAACAAGCCGGTCAAGGTTTACATCATGTCAGGCCAATCCAACATGCAGGGCATGGGCGAAGTCAATGGAACCGCGCCGGGGACTCTCAGCACGGTGGTCAAACAACAGGGCAAGTTCCCGAACCTCATCGACGCCAGCGGCAACTGGTCGGTCCGCAAGGATGTGATGTACCGCGGCGTGATTTCCTGTATCGGCAACGGCCCGCTGACCGCAGGCCAAGGCAACAGCAGCGGCAATCTGGGTCCCGAATTGGGCTTCGGCCAGGTGATGGGATACTGCCACGACGAGCCGGTGCTGCTCATCAAGGCGTCCGAGGGCGGTCAGGCCCTCGCCTGGGATTTCCTGCCTCCGGGCAGCGCGCAATACACGGTGGGGACCACCACCTATGGCGGCTATGGCGATTCCTCCAACTTCTGGACCACGGGAACCACACCGGCGCCGGCAGGTTCTTACGGAGGTCACCAATTCGACCAGTGCTTCCTCAGAAAGGTCGACTGGGCCCCTGCCGGCAAGGCCCTCGCCCCGGTTTTCAACGTCACCAGCGTGCTCGACAATTTCGCCACGGAGTATCCGCAATACGCCGCCCAGGGTTTTGAAATCGCCGGGTTTGTCTGGTGGCAGGGGTGGAATGATTGCATGGGCGATAGCTCAGCCAATCGCTATGAGAAGAATCTGGCCCAATTCATCAGGCAGATCCGCTTATACTATGAACGCATTTACCCGGGCAAGATCAAGCCGAAGGCCCCCTTCGTGCTCGCCACCTGCGGATTCTCAGGTTGGGCTCAGGCCTCCCCCATCTTTCTGGCCGTCGTCAATGCCCAGCTTGCCGTCAGCGATCCGGTGAAATATCCGGAATTCGCCGGCAACGTCAAAACCATGGAATCCCGCAGCTACTGGAGAGAATTGCCCGAGTCCCCGAACAATGAGATTTATCACTACTACCGCAACGCCGAAACCTACATGCTGGTCGGCGACGCCCTAGGCCGCGCGATGATCGACTTGAGCGGCACAGGGACCTTGTCAATCCACTCCCCATGAAAAAGGCATAATGAAATACAACTGTCTCCGGATGATCCTGTTGGCGCTGGCCAACTCGTGTTTGGGCGCGGCGTCCGATTGCCCGGGCGTTCCCTGGCCGGCCACCGACGGGTTGGGCCGCGCCTTGCCCGTCCATGAGGATGCGGGCGCACCCCGGAAAGACCGGTTTGTCGCTGTGTTCTATTTTCTCTGGCTGGGCCAGCAAGGTGACGCCGGGCCGTTTGACAACACCAAAATTCTCGCAGCGGATCCCGCCGCGTTGGCCAAGCCGGACAGCCCGCGCTGGGGGCCGCTTCACGCGCCGCATCACTGGGGCGAGCCGCTGTTTGGCTACTACGTTGCGGACGATGACGCGGTTCTGGCCAAGCACGCGCAGATGCTGGACGACGCCGGCGTGGACGTCGTCATCTTCGACGCAACGAATCAACTCACCTACCCGCGGTCGTGGCGGGCGCTGTGCCGGGTGTGGGATGGCATTCGCCGACGCGGCGGCCACACGCCGCAGATCGCCTTTCTCTGTCCGTTTTGGGATCCGAAAAAAGTGGTGACCGAACTTTACCACGATCTTTACGGGCCGCGATTGTATCCCGATCTCTGGTTTCGCTGGGAAGGCAAACCGCTCATTCTCGCCGATCCGAGCAAGGCCGCCTTCCGCGATTTTTTCACGTTCCGAAAACCGCAGCCGGATTATTTCGTCGGCCCGCAAGGGCCTAACGAATGGAGTTGGCTGGAGGTGTATCCGCAGCATGCCTTCACCAACGCGGCCGGTGCGGTGGAGGAAGTCGCGGTGGGCGTGGGCCAGAATGCGGTGGACGGAAAATTGAGCGTGATGAGCAATCCGCGTTCGCATGGCCGGAGTTATCACGATGGCAGCCAACCCGGCCCGGAACAGCAGGATTTCACCGGCCGGAATTTTGCCGAGCAATGGAATCGGGCCATCGCGCTCAACCCGCAACTCATTTTCGTCACCGGCTGGAACGAGTGGATTGCCGGCCGGTTTCCGCAGCCCAGCGGATTTCACGGCGACGGACCGGTGACGTTCGTGGATCAATTCGACCGCGAATTCAGCCGCGATTGCGAGCCGATGCTCGGCGGGCATGGTGACGCGTTCTATTGGCAGTTGGTCGCGAACATTCGCCGGTTCAAGGGCGTGCGTGCGATTCCGTTAGTGCGGAGCAAGCCCATCGTCATTGACGGCAAATTCGACGACTGGGCGACGGTCACGCCGGAGTTTCACGACGACATCGGCGATCCGGTGCGGCGCGACCACGCCGGTTGGGGTAAGGGCAGCCGCTACGTCAATCGAACCGGCCGCAACGACATCGTCGCCGCCAAGGTTTCCGCCGATGTGCTGAACATCTTTTTTTACGTCCGCACGCAGGCGCGGCTGACGCCGCCAACCGATCCTAACTGGATGCTGCTGTTCATTGACGCCGACCGGAACACCAGGACCGGCTGGCTCGGTTACGATTTTGCCGTGCGCAAATACAATCCGCAGACGAACAAAGCCACGCTGGAACGCCAGACCGGCGAC
>CAIQXC010000895.1 GCA_903875675.1 Akkermansiaceae bacterium | reverse complement strand
ATGTACCTTCGCAACGAGTTCGCCACCATCGCCGAATATAATGAACACGCCGGCACCATCGCCGAAAAATACCGATTCCTCGTCGTCGCCAACTTTCCCGCCGCCTTCAGTGAAACCGCCGCCAAACGCCTGTTAGCCATCGCCTCCAGCGGTGCCCGCTGCGGTGTTCACCTGCTCATTCACCGCGACCTTCGCCAACCCGCGCCAGACCCTGCGCTGGACGACGAACTGCGCCGGGCCTGCCTGCGCGTCGCCCTTGATGGCCACTCCGCCAAATTGTTGGATTGGCCGCCCGGTGCCAACACCGTCGTCTTTGACGCGCCACCCACCGACCAGGACGCCACCACCCTCGTCCACCGCATCGGCCGCGCCAGCATCGACTCCAACCGTGTCGAGGTCCCCTTCGCCCACATCGCTCCCACCACCAGCGAATTTTGGCAATCCGACACCACCGCCGAACTGCGTGTGCCCATCGGCCGCACCGGTGCCAAAAAACTCCAACTGCTAGCCATCGGCAAGGGCACCCGCCAACACATGCTGGTGGCCGGCAAAACCGGCTCCGGCAAGTCCACCCTCTTTCACGTCATCATCACGAACCTCGCCCTTTGGTGCAGCCCCGAACAGGTCGAGTTCTATCTGGTCGATTTCAAGAAAGGCGTCGAGTTCAAGTGTTATGCCTCAAAACACCTGCCGCATGCCCGCGTGGTGGCCATCGAGAGCGACCGCGAATTTGCCCTCAGCGTGCTCCAACGCGTCGATTCCGAGTTGAAGCACCGCGGCGAATTGTTCCGCCGCGCCGGTGCCCAGGACTTGTCGGGTTATAAATTGACCGCCGGCTCGCAACCGATGCCCCGCACTTTGTTGCTCATCGACGAATTCCAGGAATTCTTCACCGAAGACGACGCGGTGGCTCAGGAGGCATCTCTATTGTTAGACCGGATCGTCCGCCAAGGCCGAGCCTTCGGCATTCACGTCATTCTCGGTTCGCAAACCCTCGGCGGCGCATACACCCTCGCCCGCGCCACCCTCGGACAAATGGTCATCCGAGTCGCCCTGCAATGCAACGAGGCCGACGCCCACCTCATCATGGACGACGATAACCCGGCACCCCGCTTGCTGACGCGGCCCGGCGAAGGCATCTACAACGACCAATCCGGCTCGCTGGCCGCCAACAGCCCGTTCCAAATCGTCTGGCTGCCGGAAGCCGAGCGCGATGCCAGATTGGATCAAATCAACGCCTTCGCCGCCCGCAGCGGCAAGCCGGTGCCCACTCCGATTGTGTTTGAGGGCAACGCGCCGGCCGAAGTGCGCGATAACGCCGAACTCGCCGCCGCCTTGGGCCAGCAACGCCCCACCACCCGCCCGGCCACCGCCCGTGCATGGCTTGGCGCGCCCAATTCGATCAAGGGACCCACGGCTGGGCTGTTCCAACGCCAGAGCGGCAGCCACCTGCTCATCACCGGCCAATCGACCGAGCGCACGATCACTCTGGCCGGTATCGCCCTGCTCTCGCTCGCTGCCCAATACCCGCCCGACGCCGCGGAATTTCTCATCCTCGACCCCCACGACCCGGCCTCGGACACCGCCAGTCTCTTCCAACGCCTCGCCGCCATCCTGCCCCACAGCATCCGCATCGCCAGCCCGGCCGAGGCCCCCGCACTCCTATCCGAACTGGCGGCCAACCTCGACGCCCGTGCCGCCACCTCCGGCCGCGACGCCCCGGAAGTCTTCCTCATCATCCACGACCTCCAGCGCTTTAAGGCACTGCGCCCCGACGACGACTTCCGCTTCTCCCTCGACGACGACGCCAGCACCAGCATCAACCCCGCCCAAGCGTTCGCCAATCTCTTGAACGAAGGCGGCCCGGCAGGCATCCACGTCATCGCTGCCATCGATACTTGGAACAACGTCAGCCGCTGGATCCCGAGGAAATTGTTAGGTGAGTTTGAGATGCGGGTTCTCTTCCAAATGAGCATCAACGACTCCTCCAATCTGATCGACTCTCCAGCCGCCTCCACTCTCGGCATGCACCGCGCGCTTTTCCACAACGAGCACTATGGCACCCTCGAAACATTCCGCCCCTACGCCATGCCCGATGCTGACTGGTTAGAAAAACTCGCCGCCGCCTTCGCATAAGGCGTGCAGGTATGGACTGCCGGTGTGGAAAGGCGAACATCTAACATCGAACGCTGAACTTCTAACGTCGAACGGAAGAGCAGAAGAAGTCAGCCGTGGGGGTGCGTAGCCATGTGGCCGTAGCTGCCGCGTCTCGCGGCAGGCCGTGCACGCCGCGTGGCTGCGCGCCTCCGGCCGCAGCAGCCGGTGGCAAAGGCCACGTCGAACGTCTGGCACGCCATGTGGCTGCGCGCCTCCGGCCGCAGGCCGTGCGTGCCGCGTCTCGCGGCGCGTGTCAATGGCTGGACCATGCGGCGAGACTTGCCTTGCGCTTGTATTCGCT
>CAIQXC010000894.1 GCA_903875675.1 Akkermansiaceae bacterium | reverse complement strand
CTTCGCCGCCGTGATGTTGAAGTGCTTCTGCGCCGCTCCGACAATCTTTCCGAGGACAAGTTGCCTGCCGAATGCGGAGTTGAAAAACGCAGCGAGGAAATGTGGATTCACTTCCTTGCTCGGACGCACGATCACTAAGTCGCTACAATTAGAATCTGGCAACTCTGGCGGAATAACAGCAGCAGTTCCCGGATAACCAGTTCTCACAATGGCGAGGTCGCCGGGACGCAGTTGCGATTTCTTGAGGGAACGATGAAAAGTCTTATCAATGAACATAGCGTTCTCCATTGAAACCTCGAACGGACGGATGTTTTGAGACCTGAGAAAGGGGATGCCGATTTCTTTGTATTCCGTCTTCATCGAACCGACGTGGCCCACGGTTATCTCTTTACAAAGTGACGCGAGCTGCCGATCCACCCACCCCTTCCCGCGCTGGGAGAAGACGGCTTGGAGGTGGCTGTCGAAGAGGGCGCGGGCGTTGAGGAGGTTCTTTTCGGCGTTGGCTTTGGCGGTGGCGAGGCCCTCAAACGCTGCGTCGAGGATGCCGACGATCCGCTGCTGCTCGGGGAGAGAGGGGAATGGGATCGGGTAACTTTCAATGAACTCTTTCGAAACTCGCTTGTGCCCAACAGCTCCAGACATTCTCGCCGCGCCCTCGGACCGAAATTCGGGGCGAGCCAAGAAGTAGTAAAGGAACTCCTTGTCCAGAATATCGGATGGGCGGAAGACGATATATTCGCTCGAACCAAATCCAATTCCGTTGCTGAGTCCGTTAGCTATGCCCAGCTTGCCGTTCTCAAAGCATGGTGTAATTTTTGCCAGAAGCACATCACCATTGGCGAAATAGGTGTAGCTCCCGACCACGGATGCGAGCGGTTTCGTTTGCGAAGCGTTGAGGAATTTTCGGTCGATTCCCAAATCCTCCATTGGTGCGAATGATACCAATGCACTTGCCACGACGCTCTCACGCGCTTCGGACTTCGGCGGCTTGATTTCGCAAACCTCTGACAAGGGTTTTGTCTGCCAACCCTTCTTCATAGCAGCTTCCTCTCCATCTTGAGGGGCAAAGCCCCGGTCTTAAGATAGCCCAGGGCAACGCCCTGGGCCTCGGATTGGAATGATATTGAGGGCTGAAAGCCCGGCCTAACCGTGCTTGCGGGTCGGGGATTGGGGCATTGTTTCGGTCGCCCTTTCAGGGCTTGGTCCGTTCTTTTGGAACCATACCCAGGGCGTTGCCCTGGGCTGGCGTAGGGTGCCCCGTTGGGGCTCTGGAGGGGCAAGGCCCCGGCGTCAAGGTAGCGAAGGGCAACGCCCTGGGGCCTAACCGTGCGGCCGTTGGGTCGGGCTTTCAGCCCTAGATTCAATGGTCGCCGCGCATACCCAGGGCGTTGCCCTGGGCTGGCGTAGGATGCCCCGTTGGGGCTCTGGAGGGGCAAGGCCCCGGCGTCAAGGTAGCGAAGGGCAACGCCCTGGCGATCAATCCCACACGTATCGTTCATCGAACACAACGTTATGGCGTTGCAGGAATGCCCGATATTCCTCTTGAAAGGTTTTCCGGTGGTGGTGCTCGCGTTGGTTGGCGATGTATTGGCGGACGGTTTCAACATTGGATTCCGAAACGGCAAATGCACCGTATCCTGATTGCCATGCAAATGCGGTGAATTCCGGTCCTTGGGTCTTGATCCATTTGGAAGAGGATTTTTTAACATCTTCGACGACTTGGCTGATAGAAATCGTTCGGGCCAGGTCGAAAAGCAGGTGGGTGTGGTCTTCCACGGAATTGATAAGAACCGGAGTGCAACCGAGATTTTGCAGCACGGTGGCCATGTAGGCGTGCAATGCGTTGCGGACGGTATCGGTGATGATGGGTTCGCGGTTTTTCGTGCTGAAGACGAGGTGAATATGAAGGCGGGCCAGTGATTGCGGCATGGCTTTGATCGCCCTTTCAGGGCTTTGGGTTGGTGGGTGGACGACCACCCAGGGCGTTGCCCTGGGCTAACATGAAACGCCCCGTTGGGGCTGAGATGGGAAGGCCACCCAGGGCGTTGCCCTGGGCTAACATAAGTTGCCCCTTTGGGGCTGAGGGCAAGGCGCGATGGATTCATAGCAGCGCTTTGATAGATTTCAGCACATCCGCGCTCTCGGCGTCCAGCGCAGCAATTTCGTCCATGATGGCCTGCGGGCTGCGGTGGGTGATTTCCTCGCCGCCGTCCGGGTTTTTCACGGACAGGTCCACTTCGGCGGGGCTCAGTGACCGGATGTCTAAATTCCAACTATTTTTGGTTACCGGCCCTTCCTCGGCAACAGCACCGGTGGCTGAGGCTCTCGAAGCCTGCAACTTGATGAACTCGGCGAGGTCGGCGTCGTTGAGCGGGTTGGTTTTCCCCATGTTGCGGCCGGGGTCGAGCTGGTAGAACCAGACTTTGCGGGTGGGCGCGCCCTTGTCGAAGAACAGCACCACCGTTTTCACGCCGGCACCGAGGAACGTACCGCCGGGGCAGTCGAGGACGGTGTGGAGGTTGCAACTTTCCAACAGGAGTTTGCGCAGGCTCACCGAGGCGTTGTCGGTGTTGGAAAGGAACGTGTTTTTGATGACAATGCCGCCGCGGCCGCCGGCTTTGAGGATCTTGATGAAGTGTTGGAGGAAGAGGAAGGCGGTCTCGCCGGTGCGGATCGGGAAATTCTGTTGGACTTCCTTGCGCTCCTTGCCGCCGAAGGGGGGATTGGCCAGCACCACGTCGTAGCGGTCCTTGTCCTGAATGTCGGCGAGGTTTTCGGCGAGCGTGTTGGTGTGGATGATGTTGGGGGCCTCGATGCCGTGGAGGATCATGTTCATGATGCCGATGACGTAGGCCAGCGACTTCTTTTCCTTGCCGTAGAAGGTGCGGGATTGGAGCGTGGTGAGATCCTTGGTGGTGAGCTTGCCGTGGGATTTCAGATACTCAAACGCCTCGCACAAGAAGCCCGCCGACCCGGCGGCACCATCGTAGATTTTTTCGCCGATCCGCGGGGCGACGACCTTGACGATGGCGCGAATGAGCGGGCGCGGTGTGTAGTATTCGCCGCCGTTGCGGCCGGCGTTGCCCATGTTCTTGATCTTGGCCTCGTAGAGGTGGGAGAGTTCGTGCTTTTCCTTTTGCGAGCCGAAGCGCAACTCGTCCACATGGTCGATAATCTCGCGGAGGTTGTAGCCACTCTGGATTCGGTTGCTGATCTCACCGAAGATTTCGCCGATCTTGTATTCGATGGTGTTGGGACCGCTGGCACGCTGCTTGAAGCCGTGCAGGTACGGGAAGAGCTTGAGATTGACGAAATCCCGGAGGTCGTCGCCGGTCTGGGCCTTGTTGTGGTCGATCTCGCCACCCTTGGTCTTGGGAGCCGCCCATTTCGCCCAGCGGTAGGCGGGATCGAGGATGAAGGCGTATTTCTTGCCCTCCAACTCGGCCTCGGTCGCCTTGTCGTGTTCCAGGGAATCGAGGTATTTGAGGAACAGGAGCCAGGAACTCTGCTCGGTGTAATCCAGTTCACTGGTGCATCCGGCGTCCTTCCACAGAACGTCGTCGATGTTTTTGAAGGCTTGTTGGAACATGCGGGGGTGGGAAGAAGCGGGTTGCGGGCGCTGGATCAGCAGCGGCCTGCGGGGGCGGAAAACGGAGGATTGGACAGAAGACAGGGCGAGTCCACCTCGGGCCGGATGACCGCCAGGAGGTGATGCGGGGTGAACCAGAGCGATGGGCTCCCGGTGACGAGGAACCCGCCGGTGCCGACACTGGGTTCATGTTGCACGGCGTCAGGCGGAGATTTGGCGGAATTGACTGAGGGGGCCATGATTCTGGGCGTGGGGTCGGATGTAAAAAATCGGAGGGCTATTTGCGCGGACGGGGGCCATTTGAAAATCGGATGGCGCGTGGGGGGGGGCAAATCCCCTCCAAACCATCCGGACGGGTTAGAGCTAGTCATTTCCAGCGGTCCTGCCAAGGAAGAAAACAGCATTCTCCTAGATCCGAACCAAGGACACCCGTTAAGGACGCGCAGGTTATTCATCCCCCGCACGGACGTCTTCCCTCACCCCATCCGCATCCGTTCCAGGGCCGCGTCCAGTTCGGCTTTCCTGAATCGCACCGCCCGGCCGATCTTGAAATAGGGGACCAGTCCGGCCATGCGCCAGCAATAGAGGTTGCGTTTGCTGACCCTGAGGTAGGCGCAGGTGTCTTTTTCGGTGAGGAGAGGGGAGGGGGCTTGTTCGGCGCGCGGCGAATCGGTTGGCGTGTCCATGCCTGTGTTGGCCGTGTCAACCACTTTCTAACGGAATGGGTGGCGACAAATGGCGACAACCAGATTGCCACCGCGGTTCCAGTTGGCAATATGGCGTTAAAATCTGATGGCCAATAGCGGCCAATATAGGCCATTATCTGCTGTAAAACGCTTATTATGAACGAATTGCGACATTCTGTAAATCTGCTGGCTAACGCCTACGCTGGTTCGAATCCAGCTCTGCCCACCATCTTCATTTCCAACGACTTAGGGAGCCGAAAGGCTTCCTTTTTTGTTGCTGGAAAAAAGCTGTGTACTCATTGTGGGCTCACTTTTTGAGTTCGACCCCGCAGACTTTAAGGGGGTCTAGTGGAATGAAAGCGCCCAATCTTGCCGGTCCCTGAGTGAGTGATTTTACATTTTTCATGCTCCGCAGTGCTGCCGAAGCGGATAT
>CAIQXC010000893.1 GCA_903875675.1 Akkermansiaceae bacterium | reverse complement strand
TTTTGAAAAGGGTGGACTCCCCAGGTGGTGTCCGCCCTTTTCTTTGCAATTCGGGCATTCTGCCGGACATTGGTTTACCTATGCACACGCCCGACGACATCCAATACGCTCTCGAAACCACCCGCGTGCTCCGCGAGCCGGATCGACGCATCGAGACGTTTGGCGAAACGCGCTTTGAATTTCAAATCATCAGCGAGTTGATGGACCAGGTCGGGCAGGTGCGCATTCGCACCGGCGAGGTCGAGGCGATGCGTCCGCGCATTCTGCGGCCTGCTCCTTACCGGGAAATTGAGTTGGAGGGATTTGACGCCACAGCCCGAGCCCGGATGGACGAGTTGATCGAAAAATTCCGCAGCGAGGGGAAGAATCTGGCGTTTTTGCAATACGGATTTCAATTTCGGCGGGGCCAGGTTCACGAGGAAATCATTCACGATTCGATGGATGCGGTACGTGAGCGGGTGTTGGAAGACATTCGGCGCACGGGCAATCCGACGCGTGCTATCATTGAAGGGGTGGACGATGCTTGGGAGGTGGCGATTTTGAAGTTTTCCTTCGACATGATCATTCGTTCGCACGAGATCAACGCGTTTGATTTCAAGCGGCGTGGACTTCTCTGAGCCATGAATCGCCGATGAGCCTCTGGACTTTCGTCAAATTGCTAGCCGCCGCCGCTGTCATCGGAGCCATCGGCTTCACAGGCATGTTTGCCTACCACATGGCAGTGCGCCCGATGGGTGGGGTGTTTGAGAAGATCGTGCCCAATCCCGCAGTGGTGATGAGCCCGCAACCCGATGCTGAGTTTGCGGAAAGCGTCAACGCGGCCGAAATGCCCGACGTGGACCCCGGCGAGAAGACGTTTCAAAAAGCTCACGAATTCATCGCGCTGGGCAAATTGGCCGAGGCTCGCGACAAGCTCAATACCGTCGTCAATATCTATCCCAGTTCATCCTCCGCGCCCATCGCCCGCCACATTGTCGGTGAGATGAACCTCGATGACATCCTCTCCACCACCCAGATGGCGGGTAAACAAACCCACATCGTCAAGCGGGGCGATTCGTTTCTGGGAATCGCCGCCCATTACAAAACCACCTTGGATTTCATGATGCTTCTCAATGGCCTGCAGGAACTCAAGAACCTCGTGCCCGGCGAGGAGTTGCTCGTCATGCCCTTGGAATATCGGCTCCTCATCGAACCCCAACGCAAGTCCATCTCACTCTGGGATGGCGGTCGTTTTATCTGCGAATACCCCATCATCCACCTCGAAGCCGCCGGCAAACTCACCAGCCAACACACCACAATCAGCTCAAAAATCGGTCAGATCGACGCCCGCCGCAGCAAGCCTGAGGCCAAACCACGCGCTAAAACCGAGACAAAGCCGAAAATCAAACCTAAAACCAAAACCGATACTAAAGGGGATGCCAAGGACTCCAAGGGGGACGGCAAGGATGCCAAAGGGGACGCCAAGGGCGGTCCGGTTCCTGGAAAAGCCATCCAGCTTGCCAAGTTGCCACTTCAAATCCGGGCCTATGTGGCGGAAGATGCGGGCGCTCGCGGCATTTTCCTGAGTCCTCCCGATGTCGAGGAAATTTTCCTGCTCACCCGCGTCGGCAACACTGTGGAAATCCGCCTCCCCGCGCATTAAGCGCTAGCGGTCTGACCCTTTCTGCTTGCCACTCAAATTCAAAATCTGCAAATCCGTCTCTTCGTCATGCAAGTCCTCGAATTCGAAAAGCCCATCGCTGATCTGGAACGTGAGTTGGAAAAGCTCCGTGCTAAAGCCCTTTCTTCAAACCTCGACCTCTCCGCTGAGTTGGCCACTTTGGAGGGACAACTTGCCGATACCCGAGTTTCGATCTATCAGAATCTTTCGCCCTGGCAGCGTGTTCAGATTGCCCGCCACACCAACCGGCCGTTTATGTTGGACTACGTGGCTAACGCTTTCACCGATTTTTGCGAGCTCCACGGTGACCGCCACATGGGCGACGACCACGCCATGCCCGGCGGCTTTGCCCGCATCGGAGGCCAGAGGGTCGTCATTGTCGGGCACCAAAAGGGCCGCAATACCAAGGATAATCTCCGCCGCAACTTTGGTAGCGCTCACCCCGAAGGCTATCGCAAGGCGATGCGCTTGATGAAGCTTGCCGAGAAGTTCGGCCTTCCCGTCATCACTCTCATCGATACACCCGGCGCCTTTCCCGGCATCGGTGCCGAAGAGCGCAACATCGCCGAATCCATCGCTTTTAATTTGCGCGAAATGATGCTGTTGCGTGTGCCCACCATCGCTGTGGTCTTGGGCGAGGGTGGTTCCGGAGGTGCCTTGGGTATCGGTGTGGCCGACAGGGTCATCATGATGGAAAATGCCTACTACTCGGTCATCAGTCCGGAAGGCTGCGCTGCCATTCTTTGGAAACACCGCAAGCATGCCCCGGAAGCTGCGGCTGCCATGAAACTCGTCGCCCCCGATCTCAAACAACTCGGGCTCATCGACGATGTCATCGAAGAACCCACTGGCGGTGCTCATTAC
>CAIQXC010000892.1 GCA_903875675.1 Akkermansiaceae bacterium | reverse complement strand
GCTGCCACCCAGCCTGCAAGAACGCTGCAATGCCACTCCCGCGCTCATCGCCGAGGTGGTTGACAACCGCTTCACCCTTCATCTGCCATACTACCGCCACATACACCTCCCACTTCGCCTTCACCGCGACCCCCAGGAAAGCCACCCTTGAAAAATTCGGCACCCGCAATGCCAATGGGTGGCATTGATCCCTTCCACCCTTATTCCATGAAGCAGGCCATCGAGGAAGACTTCATCCTCGACGTGCTTGCCAACTACACGACCTACAAGAGCTATTACGAGGTCCAAAAGTCTATCGAAGAAAACCCGGATTTCGACACGGTCAAAGCGCAGAAAAAACTTCGCGCCTACGTCAAGAGTCACCAGCAAACCATCGGCACCAAGGCCGCGCTGAAGGTGGACCCTTTCCTCAGCCAGGTTGTCGCCACCAAGAAGTTACGAGGCCAGGCACGCGGCATGGTCATCATCATCAGCTTCAAACAATAAGGAATGTGGGCCATTGTGGCATCGTTGGGATCCAAGAGTTGACTTGTTCCCGGAAAGTCAACAAGCTGCGGCAGCGCGAAATGCGGCAAACGAGCGAGCACAACCTGTACGAACCAATCAATTCACATGAATCCACAACGTCTGACTGATATGCTGGCAGTGATGGCTGTCATCATAGCAACGGCCTTGACCTCTTCGGCGGCAGTTCCGCGCCCGGAGCATCCACGCCCGGACCTGCTTCGCGATAACTGGCTGACGCTCAACGGCGAGTGGCAGTTTGAGATTGACAAGGCGGCCGACGGAGATGCGCGAGGGCTGACGTATGGCAAGGATCTGGCGATGAAGATAGTCGTGCCGTTTTGTCCCGAGAGCCAACTCTCCGGCCTCGCGATCCCGACAACCCAGCACATGAAGGACGTCTGGTACCGCCGCAGCTTTGAGTTGCCAGCAGCCATGCAAGGAAAGCGCGTTCGCATCCATTTCGGCGGCGTGGATTACCGGTCCTGGGTCTATGTCAATGGCCAACTAGCGGGATCACATGTTGGTGAGAATGTGGATTTTGCCTTGGAGATCACCAAATTCCTCAAACCCGGATCCAATGAGGTGGTGGTCAAGGTGTTGGATGACCTGTGGAGCGGCCTCCAACCGGGTGGCAAGCAGTCCGGAAGCGATCAGAGCGCGGGCTGCTTCTACACACGAACCACCGGCATCTGGCAGTCGGTATGGTTGGAGGCGGTTGGCTCGTCATTTGTTGAGAGCATCGCGGTGGTAGCCGATCCGGAGAATTCGAGGGTACTTATCGATGCCAAGATTAATGGTGCTGATCCTGATCTAACATTGAAAGCGGAGGCCTTCATTGATGGTCGATTGGTGGGCACGGATAGTGCCAGCGGCGGGTGGCAGAGCCGGTTAGTGGTCAACCTCAAGGAGAAACGACTGTGGGTGCCAGGGGTGCCATTTCTTTATGACCTAAAGCTAACGCTGAGCAGTGGCAAGACTCGGATTGATGAGTTGAAGAGTTATTTCGGGCTGCGCAACATAGCTATCGACGGCCGCAAGATCCTTATTAACGGCAAGCCGGTTTTTCAGCGGCTCATTCTTGATCAGGGGTTCTATCCGGATGGGATATGGACGGCCCCTTCGGACGAGGCGCTCAAGCATGACATAGAGATGTCTATGGCCTGCGGCTACAACGGTGCCCGACTGCACCAGAAGGTGTTCGAGCCGCGGTTCCTGTATTGGGCGGACAAGCTTGGCTACATGGTGTGGGGCGAGTATCCGAATGCCGGTTTCGGCAACCAGCATGAGGGTTTTTCGGCGGTAGTTAACGAATGGACTGAGATACTGCTGCGCGACCGCAACCATCCGTCAATTGTCGGTTGGTGTGCCTTCAATGAGAATTTTGAGGGGTCCGGGGAGTTGCAGCAGATGATTTGGCGAATTACCAAAGCGGTTGATCCGACGCGGCCAGCGCTTGAGGCGAGTGGCTGGACGCACACGTTGCCCAACCCTGAAGTCCGGGACTCGCATGACTATAGCGACAATCCGGTGCACCTGCACAAGCGCTGGATGGACTTTTTCTCAGCGCCGCCGGAAGGGCCGTTTCCGCCAACCCGTTATTACAACCCTTCATCGTCAAATGCTGATCGCGGCGTGCCGTTCATGATCAGTGAAATCGGCGGCATTGGCTGGGGGGTACCCGAGGGCGGTTGGAGTTATGGTAACGGACCGAAAACCCCTGAGGAATTCTTTACCCGCTACAAGGGCACCATTGATGCCCTGCTGGACAACCCGAATCTGTTTGGTTTCTGTTATACGCAGTTGACTGACATTGAGCAGGAACGCAACGGGCTTTTCTATGATGACCGGAAGCCGAAGTTTGATAACAAGAAGCTTTTTCAAATCACGTCGCGCACGGCTGCTTATGAACGTGGCGAGCCGATGGCCGGGCAGCCATCGGTGAAGGTCATTGACGCAAAATGGCAGGTGCTGGTGGGTGCCGCTCAGGATGGAGCTTTGAGCACGCCTTACAAGTATGCCATCGTCAAGCCAGCCGATGGGTGGCTGAAGGAGGGGTTTGATGATGGCAGTTGGAAGAGTGGATTGGCACCGTTTGGCAATGGCAATCAGACCCGCACGGAATGGAAAACCCCGGAGATCTATTTTAGGAAGACCTTTGAATATGACGGTTCGGCCTTGAAGAACGGGGCTGTGGTGATTCGTCATAATGACAACACCGAGATTTATGTGAACGGAGTGAAGATTCTGGGCGTCACAGGTTCCAAGGGTTATTCCTTGTGCTTGGTAACCGATGACTTGAAAGCGGCATTGAAGAAAGGATCTAACGTCATAGCTGTTCACTCGCATGAGGGCGGGCAAGGGCAGTGGGTCGATCTGGCGTTGTTGGTTGAATAATGGGACTCTGAAAGGTTACATACCTATTCAGCCATCAAGCACCCTAGCAACTCGGGGTGGGGCTGAGTGGCAGCGTCGGCGGCAAAGCCAGTACACTGGCAGCCATCGCCCTGCGCGCCACCCACAGCCGCCAACTCAGCCACAGCATCGCCCCCACGCCAGCCCCTAACCAGCAGTAAAACGCCTGCGGCACCGCTTGGGCCACCGTCTCTGGCAATTCCGCCAAGCTCAGCAACGAGCCCACCGCATAAAACGGCAAACTCAGGGGTGACATCCCCGTCACCCATGCCGCAGTGGTCAGCATGCCGTCCACCGCGCTGAGCACCGCCCCCACCATCAGCGGCACCACTCCCACCAATATGCCGACAAGCACCACCACCCGGCCGCCTTTCGCTTCTAGCAATGCTTGGAAGCCGACGCCACAACTGAGCATGATTGCGGCGAAATACCCCAGGGTTGATAGGGGCACGGCATGGCCCGGGAACCAGTGCGACCCGACCAGGGCCCGCGTGAACAGGAACCATCCGGCGGCTCCCGCCAGCGCCATGACTAGCACCCAACCATACGCGGTGGCCGCGTCGGCCAGTTGCGGCAGCGTTGCGGAGCCCTGCTTGCGTGCCCGCCGCCATCCCCGAAGTTGATGGTCGGCCGAGGGGGTGATGATACCGCCTAACACAAAGATCAATCCCAGCGTCACCAGCCCGTACATGCCCGACATGGCGACCGCTTCCATCGGCTGCGGCTTCCAATCTGACACGATTCGCGCGAAACCGGACAGCCCGTGCGTGGGAAACAGACTGCCCGGGTCGATCAGCGGCAAAGCATTTCCTAGCAGTAAGAGCTGGATCCAGATGAAAAATCCGGTGGCCCACAGTTTACCTAGCAAGTGAGACTCGGCCCGCCGCCATTTCCGGCATAGCATGATGACGAAGGTCAAAATCAGTCCGCCCTGTGAAAACCCGGTAAACAGCGCCTCGGAAAAATCCAGGTTGAAAAACTTCACCGTCGGCAGCAACCGCTGGGCTGTCCTGACCATGGTTCCGGCAGAATCGGGCAACAAGCCGGACAGGCATTCCTCGAACACTGGCGTTATTGTTAGATACTTGAAAAACACCAGTCCGAACTTGGCCATCTGCGGAATGATGGTGTACAAACAGAACACCAGTCCGATGGAAGCCAGGAACGCCCAGCGGCGGTTGCGTGCCACGGTACCGGTGAGCAGGCCGGTGAAGTGATAGAGCCAAGCAGAACTCAGCACAACCGCATAGAGCGGCAGCCAAATGCGCCACGAAACCTGCCCGCGCCACAGGCACCAAGCAGTGAACGGCAGCGTCACACCAACCATGACATACTCGCGGACTGGCAGACCGAACAGATAGCCAAGCACCTTTGCCAGCGGCGACATCGGAATGAGCCTCTGGTAGTCGATGACCCCCTCGTCGCGCTCGGCCGTCATCCCGCCGGCCACCTGTGCTGTGCCTAATACAAATAGAATGAGCCCCTGCACGACCAGCAGTGGAATGATACCGGAGCGAGCGGCGTCCACCGGGGTCATGAAGCTGCGGGTGCCGATGGAGCTGACCATCGCTACGATGAACCCGGCAATGAGCAGGGTAAGAAGCAAGGCGATGCCCGCGCTCCGCAGCCGCAGCCGTGCCTGGCAATAGCGGCGGAAAATCGGGTTGCTCCAGACGGCCCAGGCGGCGTGGTTGGTGGGATGGGTCGGCGGTGGTATGGGATTCATGGGCGGCGGTTGGTTTCTGCGACTTCCACCAGGATATCTTCAAACGAGGAACGTTTTTCCTCGAAGGCCCGCAGCCTCACGCCGCGATGAATGAGACCTTCCAGCAGATCGGCTTGGGCCTCGTCGCTGCCGCTGAAGCCAAACACCAGTTGCGGCCCGGTGAGGTGGAGGTCGTGGACAGCGGGATGCGTTTTGAGCCAAGCGGCGGCCTCGTCCTGGCGGGTGAGCAAGGTGGCGGTAAGTGTGCGTTCCGTGCTGCCAAGTTGGCGGCGAACCTCGTCAACGGTGCCCGCAGCTAACAATCGTCCTCGGTTCATCACACAGAGGGAGGAGCACATTTCAGCGAGTTCGCTCAGGATGTGGGAACTGACGAAAACCGTGGCCCCCCCCTCTGCCAGTTTGCGCAGGGCGTTGCGCAAATCGCGGCGAGCCAGCGGATCGAGGCCGCTGGCGGGTTCATCGAGAATGAGAACCCTCGGTCTGTGCAGCAAGGTTTTGGCGAGCACGACCCGTTGCATTTGCCCGCGCGACAACTCCTTGCACCAACTCTGCGCCTGCTCCATAAGCGCCACCTCCTCCAAACACTCCGCAACCCGGCCACGGCGCTCACTGCGGGCTCCAAGCCCATACGCCGCCGCGTGAAATTCCAAAAATTCCCAGACTTTCAGATCGCTCGGTAGCGGAGCCAGATCCGGCATGTAGCCCATCACCCGCCGCGCCGCAGCCTGGTCTTCGAGGACATCGACACCGGCGAGTATCACCTCGCCATACGTCGGCTCCATCAGCGTGGTCAGCACCCGGAACGTGCTGGTCTTGCCCGCTCCGTTAGGTCCGACCAGCCCGAACACTTCGCCCGGCGGCACGCTCAGCGTGAGATCGTCCACGGCGCAAAATGCACCGTAGTCAACCCGCAGGCAACGGATGTCGATGGCCGGGGCGCGGCCGCCGTGGGGGTGGAGTGAGGGCTGGTTCATGGCGGCAGGCTGAGGACTGTCCCGTTAGGAGGGACATCGGTGGCGAGGCGATCCGAGTGTTCGGGCACCACCGGGATGGTTAGTGGGTTGTGCGGAAGCCGCAAGGATTATTTGGACGATTGCCCAAGAAGTTTCCTGCTATCGAGGTGGAAACATGCAGTGGGTTGCAATCATCAGGACTGGCTGGCCGTAAAGCTTGCAACATGAACCGCCAAGCACCCGATCTAACCGCCGAGCTCAGTTCCCGTCCTTCATTGAAGGCTGCCAAACTCAGCTTGGGACTCACCACCTGCATCGCGCTGGCCGCTTGTCTGGCTGCTGTGCAAAGCCGTGCTGCGGCAACAGCGGGGGTTGCTCAAAGCCCGTCCGGGCAATCCCTGCCGACACGCAGTTTGTTCAGCAAAATCGAGTTCGTGGAAACCAAAGCCTCGGCTCCCGTGGAGGCCCCCAAGCCGGTCATCACCGACTATGCAAGCTCCGACGGCAAGGTTAAGTTTGCGGTGGATACCACACTTGCGCCGGAGTTGTTCAAGTGGGTGGAAAAGGAATTGATGCCGGTGGTTTGCGACTGGTATCCGCGCATTGTTGCGATGCTTCCAAGTGACGGGTTCACGGCTGCAGACAAGGTACAGCTCGAGTTTCGCAATGATATGGGTGGCATTCCCGCCTACACGGGTGGAACCAAAGTGTCGATGAACCTGCCGTGGTTCCGCAGCCAGTTGCAAGGCGAGGCCAAGGGCTGCGTCATTCATGAACTCGTCCACGTCGTCCAGCATTATGGTCACGCCGCCGCTGCCAATACCCGTCCCACCCAAACCCCCGGTTGGGTCTGCGAAGGCATCGCCGACTATATCCGCTGGTTCATCTACGAACCGAAGTCAAAGGGCGCGGAGATCACCAAAGGCAATTTTTCGTCTGTTCATTTCAATGACAGTTATCGGACGACCGCCAATTTTCTCAACTGGGTGGTTGAGACCCACGACAAGGACTTGATCCGCAAACTCAACACCGCCGCACGTCAGGGCAGCTATTCTGATAAAGTCTGGCAAGACGCGACAAGCAAATCCACCGAACAACTTGCCGCCGATTGGAAGG
>CAIQXC010000891.1 GCA_903875675.1 Akkermansiaceae bacterium | reverse complement strand
TGCTCTTTGGAAAAAATAAGAGCAAAGGCATCCGCCTCAATGGCCTGACTCCCGAAGTGGTCGATGCCGCCAGCGCCGCTCCCGGGGAAATCCTCATCCATCAGCCCGAGCAAGCCAGCCCACTCTATTCCCATTTGCTCGCCACCATGGGGCAGCCTGAGTTCCCCACTCCCATGGGGGTCATCCGCCAAATCGAGAAACCCACCTACGAAACTCTCGTCCGTGAGCAAATCGACCAGGCCCAAGCCAAGCGCGGATCCGGTACCTGGCAGGAACTGCTCCACGGCAATTCCACATGGACGGTCCCCTCAGGAGTCCTTTGAGGCAGCACCCGCCTGTCCGCCAATGAGTTGTCTTGTAGCGGCGTGTCTATGACCGCCGATTGCCAATGAGCCGTCTTGTACCAGCGTGTCTATGACCGCCGATGTGCTCATTGTTCATTTTGCGAAACGCATTGGTCTTGTTGCGAAAATCTGAAATTTTGAATTGCATGAGGCGGGTAAAGCCCGCCATTCATGCGGGTCGAAACTCCATTTCTCAATCAAGCGGTTCAAGCCACGCCTGGAATGTCTGCGTTTACCTCCTGCCAAAATAGGAGATCGGACGCTTAGCACATGCCGCTGCATTTGCGCAACTCACCATGCCCATCCTCTCATCCAGCCCTCGACACCTAGCGGATCGCCAATCCCCTGCGGAGGCTCTCGACGTCGGCACCTTGCCCACCCCTGACCTCCATCTGCGCAGACAGCGGGCCATCGCTCTAGCACGCGCCATCCATGGCCCGGTGGACGCGTTGATCCTGTGCGACCCCTTGGACATCCACTATCTATCAGGAACACGCCACGGCATTTCCTGGCTGGTCCTGCTGGAAGGTGCCGCCTTTGCCGTCTCGCGCCACATGCTGGTCAGCGAAGTGCGTGCCGAAGCCGTCAGTTGCGAGGTTTTACTCGCCTGCACCCGCTCGACCGAACGGCCTGAGCTCGAGCAGTTCGTCATTGCCGAGGTGGTGAAGCGCGGGCTAACCCATGTGGTGGTGGACACAGCCAAGCTCAGCGCCCTGTCTTACTTGCGGCTCACGCAGCGCAGTCGTTCCGCAGGGATCCATCTACGCGACTTTCCAGATTGTCTGGCGAGCCTGCGTGCCGTGAAGGATCCCAGTGAGATTGCCCTCACCCGGCGCTGTGTGCAAATCGCTGAACAGGCATTCAGCGAGCTCGTCGGACAAGGGGCATCCGCCCTGCTAGGCCGCTCCGAGCGCGACTTATCTGATGAATTGGAAGCACGCATGTGGGCGCTGGGTGCCGATCGACAGGGATTTCCGGAAACCGGCATCATCGTCGCAAGCGGGCCTAACAGCGCTTGTCCCCACCACTCGCCCGGGCCTCGCCGCGTGGCAGCCGGGGAATCCCTGCTGTTTGACTGGGGGGCCGAATTCGCCGGCTACCGCAGCGACATCACCCGCACCGTTTTCCCCGGTAGCGTTCCCGAGTTCGCACGCCAAGCCTATCCTATCGTCGAGCAAGCCTTGCTGCGTGCCGCCGCCCAACTCCGCCCCGGCGCTCTCATGGGCGACGTGGACCGTGCCGCCCGCGACACCATTATCGACGCCGGCTATCCTGAATTTCATTACGGTGTGG
>CAIQXC010000890.1 GCA_903875675.1 Akkermansiaceae bacterium | reverse complement strand
TATGAACCGCGACGAAACCATCATCGGACACTTTGCAGCGACAACCCGTGGTGACGTCGTATGCGACGGCCCCGCTTGCATCATCGCCGGCTCGTACAAGACCATGAAAGGCTATCTGGCGAAGGGGAGGACGAAGCCGCCCGGCACCGTCAAGATTATCAAGACTCGTTTTGGCGAGATCCTGACCGGGATGCGTTTGGGAGCCGCCTATTCATTTGACGCTGAGTCCTATGGCAGATTTCTGCCGCTTGCCCGGGAAGTGGGGATGGCCTTTGATGATGTGGACTTCACGCCGGAGAAGCCAGGGGACATCCGGTTTCTGACCATCACGCCGAACCGGACATGACACGACTCCGCTGCTGAGCTGCATGATAACACCATTTGCCCCGCCACATCCCCCCCCACGCATGGATGGCAGAGAACATGCCGCACTTGTTGACCTGTGGCGTGCCCGACGTTGCGGTGATCCACTTGGGGACCGAGGACATCCTTTCTAGCAAGATTTCCGCCGAACCATTGACCAATGGGATTGCAACGAAGAACACAAAGCCAGCCTGAAAGGAACATGAAATCTGCGTGAGAGCTGCCTCTATTGTTAGGTCTCTTCGGATGTATTGTGGTGACGGCAGTGGCTTTGTCGCCGTGGTTTTCCGATTATTGCCAGCATGATCGGTGCAAAACCACGGGACGAATGAGAGGCCACCCCAACCCGCGAGTACGCATCGACCGCGGCCAATCGCGACTTGATGGCGGAACTCGCCGAACTCGGGGGTGGCCGCTTGCTGGACTACGACCCGAAAGCATGGTCAGTAAAGGTCGATCCGCGCGGCAGCCGCATCATCGAATACGGCTGGCGGGCCATCTGGGATCGGTGGTGGATGATGGTATTGCTGCTGGGCCTACTTACGGTGGCATGGGGACTGCGACGCCGATGGATCGGCGGTAGAAGCGGCCTGAAGAAACCATCTAACATAACAACGAGATATGAACAGTGGGAAAGCGGTGAACGACCTGATTCGAGTTCTGGCGATGGCGGCTTTGCTTGCAAAAAAACCATACGGGATCTTCAAATAAGGGCCAAGGGTGTCAAGAGGCAAACGGAATAAGTGCCGCATGCCACGCGCAGCGTGTTATGTCGGATTCCGGACGTTGCTGTTATCAAACCTCATCCATCAATGTTTGATAGACCTCCCACCACCAACAAAGACCTTGAAATCGCGCGGCGGAATGACCTGACTTTGATATAGGTATTCAACATCCCCAAAATTCGCGATCACATCCACAATTTTGGCATTTTCTCTGAACTGTGATTTCTGGACAAGTGGGGTGAGGAACTGATGATCGGCAAGCTCGTAAAAATTCCGTTCGGGCCAGGCATCGCTGATTCTCTTATGCCACTCCAATTCCGTTTTGCCGATCTTGTAATCGTCGAATCTTGCATTCAGCCCATAGAGAGCGGCGTACAGCATGCTGTCCTCCGAACCCGGCACACAATATAAATCCACGATGGCCCCCCCGTAAACCAGCGACCATAGGGGGATGAAAACCCCGGGCTTTGACTCCCAAAATTTGAAACCAATACTATGACCATGTCCCACATCGATAATATCAGTCAACCAATCAATAGGGGATCCCTCGGAGACCACGCTCCCCATCGTGTTCCTGACATAGGTCAAATACTCGCGCCTTGCCAGAATTTGCTGAAGGAAAGTCATCGGATGCCGAGGATCGAAACAATCGTATGCGGTGCACCCCTCGCAATCCAGAAGATACGGGCATTCTCCGATAACCTCCTTCACGTGCGGAAGGTCCCGTTGCGCAAACCTGAGTTTCTGGCTCTCGCAGAGGAAAAATGCCTTTTCCTTTTCGAACGAATAAAAGTCGCCCTCGCGCTTCATGGCCCTCAGGCTCGCATCGTAATCCGTTCCCCGGTCCGCAAAAGGGGTGTATTCATCCACCGGTGAGAAACCATAACCCATCTTCCTGGCGACATTGGCAACATTCGTGAATTCCTCCGCCGTGCCACTGGTGGCAGTCATGCCCTCTGGCCATCTTTTCCATCCACCCACAAAATCGTTCCTGTTCGCAACCTGGAGGACCGCTTTGTTCACGCCGTTTTCCTTGAGCTTCGCCATGAAGGCCGGCATCTCGGCCAAGGAATAGGCACCCCAGTAAAAACTGGCATTTGCTGCGAGATTGCAGACAGGACGCTGCTTCACCCTTTCCCTAAGGGTCGCGTATCTTCCGGTATCCAACAAAAACCGTCTGTATGCCTTTGCGATCTCGACGTACCCACCCTTTTTCAGAAACTGATAAGTTATATGTCTTGGTTCATTCACCCTGTCCCGCTCGTAACTCCATGTCGGAGTGGTGGCACAAACGCGCTTGATTCCATTGCTGTTTTGCCGAACCAGCGTTCTGAGCTCGAAATCAGTGGCGGGAAAATCCGTGATGATCGCGGCGCAGGGGTGACCGCGCCTGACAATCCCGAAAAAAGGCATGGCGGATTCTCCCCTGATATCCAGGCCGCCCGAATCCCTGTACCTGTCAAAATCCAAACCGAATGGGAATATGCGTCCTTCTCGCGCGTCATAATTGCCGTAAGAATTGACGAGGTATCCGTCTTCGCCTGCGTGGGCCGCGCCAAAATCGAGGGGGAAGGATATTGACAGGGTCTTCTTGTTGGAGGGAAACTGGATGGGCTCCAGCGACACTTCCAGAGCGCGTTTCCTGAGCACCAGGGTGTATGATATGAGCAAACCCGGGTATTTGTCAAAACCGGTGGCTGTAACCTTGAACCCGCTGTCGACTTTTTGGCAACTGACGCTACCGTCCCACGCTGATACCTGAGCATCGATCAGGAACGGAGGCCCTGGCATCAACCATGTTTCATGGGTGACACTGTCCTCAACCTGGAAATGATGTTTCTTCCCCGCGCATTGCAAAACAAGGGTCAGGCCGTTATCCGTAAATCGCATCGTTTCAACGTTTTCGGATTTCGAAGGCGCGGATTTGGGAATATCCTTAGCAGGGAGCTCCAGATTCGGGAAATTTCTTTTAAACGCAAGGTTCTTGTCAAAGCCGGCGATATTTTTGCTTTCCGTCCATTCGGAGTCATCAAAATCTCGGGTATGCCAATTCTTGATGGATTTCGTGCCGCACTTCATCCCCTCGCCACTGGCCAGCACCTCATATCCATCTGGAGATTCCTGACTTGAATAGCCTATATATGCGAAGAATCCGGGATCACCACCCTTGTTGGTTGCCTGGACAGCTATGACATTGCCTCCCTTTTTCAACTCCTGGGTGATATCGACAATTTGCGCTTCGGAGTAATTCTTGCATGGCAGGATTTCCCTTCCGTTCAGGAATACCTGGTAATAATCCCCATCACAAACCATGAAAACTTTCTTCCCGGTCATATCCGGTGCCGTGAACGACTTGCGGAAATATGCGGTGCGTGGTTCGGGGGTTTCCGTCCAGATCCAGGGACTGTTTTTATACGCTGCGGTATTGATTTCCCGGACTCTCATTTTCAGGTAATCCTCGTAAGGTTTCCCTATTTCCACTTCGCTAAGCGCACGGTTGTAGATTCTGACATCATCGATGATTCCATTGAAATACGACGCATTAGGCGTCCTTCCACCGACATCTATTGTGGTGTGACCCGATCTGATTGCCGTTCCGACTGCCGCGCTTGTGCAGTTCAATATTCCGTTCACGTAAAACCTGACAACCTTGTCGGTATTGAAATCGCAAGTCATCGCAACATGATACCATAGGCCTAGAGTCGGACTGCTTGGGGAAATCGCGGAATATTGCGTGCCTTCGGAATTCCATACACCCGCGAAGAATCTGCCGCCCTGGATCCAGATGCCGAAATCAAGGCCCTCGGGCCCGGCAAAAACCAGATTGGAATTGACGTTATATCCAGTTGACTGGATCCATGCTTCAAGGCTGACTGCTTTATCGGTAATGCCGCCTCCCGGGCTGAGGATGTTGACGTAATCACTCGCTCCGTTGAATTCCAAGGCACTCCCGAATACTCCTTTTGCCCATTTGGCCCCGGAAAGCACTCCGTCATTTTTGCTCTTGGAACTGTCTTTTACGGTATCTCCAGTTCCCTCATTGAAGCTCCAGTATCCGACAAGTCCTTGTTCCCCGACTGGTGAGGTCTCCGCGGGCGACTTAACCGCGTTCGGTTCATCCGCAGCATAAGCACTGTGAATGGCTGTAAGCTGCAAGGCGACAAGCATGGTTGTCGATATGATGCCATGTAATACTTTTCTCATAATTGATTTCAAATGTTCTGCAGTGACATTTACATTATCCTCAACCCTGACGTGGTAATGCTCCTTTGGCCCAAGCTGTAGGCATCCCGTTTGGGGAGCTGCCGATGAAGCTGGCGGTCGGTGGTTGTTTGCTGTGGTTCAATGCGCCACTTCCACTGCGGAAGTGGCTAACAGATGGCCGCCAATTCTATTGGTTGATCTTAGTGCGATCGAAGACAAAGCGATACTCCTTGCCCCGCAATGCGGAGGACATAGGTTCCGCACCCTGCGCCTTGAGCGCTTCGATAGTGGTGGGCCAAGCGGGCAAGGTGATCGATTGATTCGGGGCGGCAAATATTTTCGGTCCGAAACCGAGCGTGAACGGCTGGCCGTCAACCGGTCCCTTCGGGAGGCGATTGCAACGGCGGCCTTCCGCGTAAATCCCGCCGGCATAGACGAATTCCACGCTCGTGACCGGTTCTTTGGTCGCGCAATATCCATCCTTGTCGATCCATGGCAAGGCCGAGCCATCGGAGGCAACCGCAGTCACCGCATCCGCCCATTGTGGCAGGCGGATCCGCACGACGCTGGCAGGCAATCCGTCGAGTTGAATCCGCTGGCGCATCACCTCGCCCGCCGCGGCACCGGCACGCAATGTGGATTTCACAGTGCCGGCGGCCGCCTTGGCGGTGAATTCCAGAGCCAGGTTGCAAGTCAGTCCTGTGGCGTTGCGCTCCAGCAGATGCGAGCGAAGATTTACGAAGCCAATCTGACCGTGGTAATCGCAGCACCAGGTTGCTTCCAGAACATTACCGCCGAAGCCACGCACACCGTCCTTGTCGCAAAGGATGTTGTGATGGCCGAAGCCGCCATTCGCCGATTGATTCTGTAGAAATTGATTATTCAAATGGCGCTCGGCCATGTCCCAGTAACGGGATTTGTGGGTCACACGGCCCAGTTCCAGGTTGAGGCGCAGCCAGTCGGCTTCGGCACAGCCTTCATCACGTTCGTCCACCACCTTGCATTTCTCCAGGATGCCGCCCGCTGGATTGATGTAGCCGCCTTGCACCAGTTCATCCCAGCGTTTCTCGACGCGGTCCAAATAGGACGCGTCTTTGGTTGCTTCAAACAGGAGCAACAGCGACACCTGGCAGCAGAGCATGCCGTGGGAGTGGTCAAGCGGAATGCGATCGATGGATTTGTAGAATTTGGCGATCGTCATGGCGGCATCAAGGTACTTCTTGTCGCCGGTGAGGTTGGACAATTTCACAAGTCCTTCCATCGCCGGGAACCAGCAGGTCACATAGCCGGAAGAATAGCTGGTGCCGCTGATATATTCCGTCATGCGCGCCGGGTCGGTGAACCGCGGAACGATGCCGATATAAAAATCGCCGAGTTTTCTCGCCGTTGCCAGGATTTCCTTGTTTTCCGGAAAAGCGTGGCAGGCTTCGATCAACCCGCAAAGCATGCGTGCGTTTCCCCACAATGCCGGCATCATCACGCTGCTGTCACCATTGCTGTTGCGGTCAATGGGTTGTTGCCAGTCGATTTCTCCGGAAGCACAAAAATATCCGCCCGCCCGCTGATTTTTCGGCACCTCTTTCAGCAGTTCACGAAAGGCGGGATACACGTCATGGGAACCCAGTGCGTTCAATGCCATGATTTCAATGAAGCGTCCCGAGATGTCGCCCGAGTATTCCTTGAACGGCCGATACGGCATGCCGCCCTCGCTGATTTTGTCAAATTCCGCGGCTTTTTCGCCGGTGAGATCAGCGCGCAGCCACGCCACTGAGTCGAAAGGCGCGGAGCGGAAACGCGCCAGGTTGGCTTGAGCTGCGACACCTACCTCGCCGCCTAAGGAGATTTGGAATTGGGTTGGCGATTTTGGCGCGGCCAACGGTTCGGCGGCTGCGTGATTTGTCAGAGGCGTCACCAGCAGGGCGGCGAGAGCTAGAGTCAGAGTCGGTTTCTTGTGCATTTCTTTGGTTGTTTTCATAAAATTGTGAGGAGTTGTGGTTTAATGACTATTAGGGATTCATCAGTCCTTGGGAAACAGCGCGCTGCGCTATGTTATTCTGCCGCTGCGCATTGACATCTGGAGTTCCCCATGTGTAGGCATAGCAATAATCCACGCCTATCTCCTTCATTGCCTTCATCGCATTGCGATCCGCACTTCGCAATTCCATGAGCAGCACCAATCCAGGGAAACTGGCCTTCGCCACTTCGTCGCGCAGCGTTTGAATCGCCTGGCGCGCACCATCCCTGCCACCGAACATCCGTTGGAAATTCACGGTTTGATAGATGGACAACAGGGGCTTGCCGTCGATCTTCATGTAACGCGGGTCCTTGAAGAATGGCTTCGTCCCGCAATACGGCCGCGGTGAGAGGAATGAATATTGCAGAAGGTAGCCGGTCGCCAGCTCGCGAATGAACGGCTGGGAAACCCGCGCCTGGTTGATCGATATGGGCGAATCCGCGGCAAGAACTGTGCGGCCTGATGCCAGCAGAACGATCAGCCCGGCGAGCAGCCGCTTGGGCACCCGTGATGGCAGATGGTTCATCGTATCAAGTTGCATTCTGTTAGCACGTTTTCATAAGGTGTTTGGAGCATGGATTTCCGTTTCCATTTCCAAGCATAAGGGATTACCTACCGCCCGGTTGCCCCAGCAGATTGATCTCGCGATAGACATTGAATCCAAGCGGTCCGTCCTGGAATGCGAAACGCACCACCGCCACATGATGACCGAGCATGCCACCATCCTTGGCGGAAAGACGCAATTCCGAGGCCCCGCCATCGCACGGCAACACCACGGTCGCAAGCTTGGTGAACACGTCCAGGTTCCCGACAGATGCGACAAGCACGGTGTAGGCCTGGCTTGCCCGGCTATCGCCGTGTCGAGTTGGAAGGTGAGCACGCTGGCCTTGTCGTAGGCACGGAAGGTCGAACCATCATTGAGTGTCTCATCGCCGCCCGACCCATTCCGAGTCGTGCCATTGCGCAGTGCATCGAGATTGCCGCCATCAGGCAGGCGCAAGGTGGTCTGGATGCATTTGGGCACCACGAACCGGAATGTTAGTTCCTGGTCCTGCCGTTTCCACGACACCGGCACCGGCCCGAATTCGGTGACGACGACACCTTCGGCGCTTGTAAGATCGCCCAGACGTGGTTCGATCACTAGACGTTGGTTCCATACCGGTCCGTCCAGCCGCACGCCGAGCACGAATGAACTGAGGAAATAGGCGGGGACCGCACCGTAATTGTGGCAGGACTCGGGCCCGGTGAACATCTCCCAAAGGGTTCCGGTATCCGTGCTGGTATTGACCATGCGTTCCCAGCGGCACCGCATCTCGCCCAACGCCTCCGCATCCATATCGGGTTCATCCATGCGATAGAATTCCCGGAACACCCAATAATAGGTCACCGGCATGCCGATGCCTGTCCTGGAGGCGACCATCTTCTCATAATCATCGTTCTGACCGCAATGCCAGCCGACTGGCAGCCGGTAGTTGGCGAGGAACCATTGCCGCACGCCGGCGATGCGTTCCGGCGGCACGATGCCACGATCCAAGGCGAGCAATGCCGCATGCTCGGTGGGTCCGAGCAAAGCATCCTTGACGAAACCGGATTGATACGTCCTGGCCTGTTCATTCCACAGATGCTTGTTGATCGCGGCTGCCAGGGCCAGTGCATCCTGCTCGTACGATTTGCCTCCGACCACATGGCTGAGATAGGAAGCATCCCTGAAAGCCTGGACGATGAAGGCATTCAAGGCAGTGCCTTCGCAGGTGACATAGGCGAGGGGATCGTCGAATGAGGTGTACTGGCGGGCGAGCACCAAACCGCGCGGGGTGCGGCGGTCGAGGAACCACTGCATCTGTTTGGCCAGGAACGGCCACATCTCGGCCACGAAGGCCTTGTCGCCGGTGGCATCGTAATAGAGCCGCAGCGATTCGACACACTGGCAGGCATAGTCCTCGATGTAACCATGGCAGTCCCAGCGGTCGGACAAGGCATGCGCTTTCAGCGCGACTACCACGCTCACTCCGGCGTTCCTGATCCAGTCGAGGTGCGCCTCCACCTGCGCCTGATCCACCCAGTCCAGCGCTTTCCACTCATCGCCGACTTGCACATGAGGTGTCATGTCAGCCTTCCACCACCCCTGGTCGCTAGCGTGCCAGATCATCATCCAGGTGGCGTAAGTTGTGCCATGCGCCGGGACTCCAGCAGCAAACAGGTCCAGGCTAAGAATCGCGATGAGTTGGAGGTGTTTCATTTCAGGAAACCTTCGGGTCATGATGGGTTTGGAATTTGAATTCAGCATGGTGTATGACCCCGTGTTTCGTAGCGGATCATTTGGCAGGCGGATCGGCCTTGCCGGTGATGACCAGGCTCTTCTTCGGGATGGTGAAGATGAAGGCCACCACCGACGAGGCCGTCATCCGTGCGTCCGAGCCATAGCCGGCGTTGTCACGGTTCGGCTGATAGTAAAACGTGCCGTCGGCGCATTGCGCCATAGTGAACCACCAACGGTTGGCATCCATCAGCTTGCGAAAATTGGCAGGTTCGATGTGGGCCGCCAGCGCCGCGTATGCCATTCCCATAGGCGGCGAGCCGTGCGTGTCAGGAAAACTTTGCGGATGCTCGCCGATGACTTTGGAATGCAACAGGGCCTTCTTGCGGTAGTCGCCATCGGCATAGGGGCTGAGGAAGTTGGCGATGCTGGCGGCACCGGTGCGGCCCATGTCCGCCCAGTCGTCCGGCTCACCGCCGGGCGCATCGGCATACCATACGTAGCCGTTCCTGCCGGAGCCCTTCTTGAGGAATTCATAGGCCGCGTCAAGGCGGGCGCGATCGATCTTGATGCCGCAGCGCTGCATCAGGGCGTAAGAAAGCGCGCCCTGGGCGGTGAGCATGGCAATGGGGCCGTAGCCCTCGAAGCCAGGGTTGTGCCCCCAACCGCCATGCGCGGACGCCGGGCCTTTGGGACGATCATCCGGACTCACCTTCGGGTCGACCTGGGACATGTTGAGGTACTGGCCCGCGTCTAGCAGGTCACGGATCTTCTGCAACTCCGGCAGCACCCAGGCCTTCTTGGTCGCAAGGTAATACTCGCTGAGCACGATCGCCGCGCCCATGTAGGTCCAGTTCATCAACCCATGCTTCCTATCCTCATCGGATACCTGGATCGACTTACACACATGGCGCAGATTGCGTTCGATGTCCGGCAGGTATCGCTTCTCGCCGCTGGCGAGCATGGCGAGGGCAGAGAACGTGTTATGCACTGGATCGCCGAAGGAACCTTCGGCGGTTTGTTGCCTGGAGATGAAGTCCAGCAACTCCTTGAGGACTTTCTCCGACTTGGGGCACCCGGCCGGGTAGGTCGCGGCATAACTGCCGTATGTTTTCCCGATGTTGAGGTCCACGTTGATCGTTTCCTGGCCTCGCCGCACGGTCAGCGTGAGCCGCCCTGTGCCGGACATTCCCTGGCAGGCTTCCAAGGCATCCGCGAGTTCGACTACCGGCCCGTCCGCGCCGAAAATCGCCATGCCGTAGCCATTGCGGTGCTCATGTTGGAACAACCGGCCGCCTGCGCCGATGATCTTGTCACCGGCCTTGACGAGGCTCCTCGCCGGTGTCTTGGGGAAGACATACTTCACCAGCAGCACCTTGGGCTCATCCGGCAGCAACTGTGCCCGCATGCCGGTGATTCCCAGATTGTAGAACCAGCCTGGCACTTGCGCATCGGGTCCTGTTTCGGCCCGTTCGTTCCATGGTTGGCCACCTTCATAGGCGACTTGGGCCGGCAACGGCACGGTGATGCTGGCTAGCAGTGCGGAAACAGCGAAGGGCGCGAAGAGGGGGCGGATTGTCATGGTTTGCTTTGTGTGGTTCAAGTTAGTCTGTCAGGGCATAGACATTCTTCCCGAAGATGGCGGTTTTTCCCTTCCTGGCACGGGGTTCGGTCCTGTTCCACGCCTCATCGAATCCGGCGTCTTTGAATTTCGGTTTACCGATATAGCTCGCGAGCGCGGCAGCCGACAATTCAACCGTCTCGCCTGCGGCGCCCGTCAGCACCAGATTCCATTGGGTTTCGTCCATCTTGAACAGGACGATCCTGCCGGAAATCGAAAGGGGCAGTTCTTTGATCGGGGAAGGTGAGTCACAGTAGAAAAATTCATCGGTTTTCACCCATGTGATCACCTTGCCATCCCGCAAAACTCGCCGCTGCTGGAGGTTGGGCCCAGCGCAATAGAATCCATTTTTCGGCAATGTTTCACCTTTGTATTCAAACGTCTTGCCGCCGAAGTTGACGACTGTCTCGGAGCCGTTGGCAAAAGTGGTTTTCTGCACCTGAAGATCATCCGTCAGGAATTCGTGCGAGGTCATCCGCACCCCGAATTTATCGCGCATTGATGGCACGGTCAGGTAATACGTTTCCAGATGTTCCGCGCTGTCGTTTTTCCAATCGAATTTGACATCGCTCCAAAGCAGTGGCATATCGCCATAGAGCAGTGTGATCCGGTCTTTCATCGTCTTGATTTCGGGTGCGACTTTCCAGAACCAACCCGCGCTATCTCCCCAATACCAGGTTGTCGCCACACAGTCGTGATAGACCAACTCCCAGAACGGGATGCGCTGGGTCGGCAAGCCGTATTTCAGAAATTCGGGACTGAAATCATCCCGCGATACCGGTGCCCGCAGATGGCCCGCATTCCAACCGCTGGTGTTTTTTCCCGGGATCCACCAATTCGATCCGCTGAGGCCGCCCTCGGTGTAGTCCACCAGATCGGCACCCCAATCGTTGCCGTGTTCGGTGCCGATGACCAAGCGCTTCCGTAGGTAATATTGAAAGACGTCACGTTTGTTTTTCAGATCGGTTTTGCGGTCGAAGGTGTGTCTCGGATGATAGTCCTCCATGAGATTCATCGCCATCATCACATCGATGAAATTGCCGTTCCGGTTCGCATCGATGATGCGGCTTTGGCTATAGGCCATAGCCGCGTTGAGATACTTGGATGATGAGCGCAGGTAGTATTGTTTGACCACCTTGCCGTCAGGATCTCTCGTGGTCCATCCGGTCATCATTTCGCCAGTGGGCAGCATGTGGCCGTTCTCATGAATGCTATCCGACTGAAACCCCAGCGGGCCTTCGGATATGTCTCCGTAACTGTCATAACCGAGCGTGATATAACCCATATCCTGCCACTTCTTGTTCTCGGCACCCGGGAATTCAGTGGCTAGAATCGCACGCGTGATGCCGAAATTTCGCCATTTTTTCAGGAATTCGACATCACTAGCTTCAGCCCACAGGATCGACGCACCTTGCATGCGATTGACCGCAGGCCGCTCTTTTGCCTTCTCCGCGAGCGTTTTGAGCATGCCGTGTCTCTTCTGATACTCGCGGTACATTTCCGCCATTTTCACGTAGCCGCCTTGGTCGATAAACCGGTAGGTCGCGCGCCGCGGATAGGCGAATTTTCCCATGCTGCACTGCCAGACGGGCTCGGGCCAGATCAAGCCGTCTTTGCGCGAGAGCCGGACGTTCGCGTCGAGCGGGCTTTCGATTTGCAGCATCATGGCATCACCTTTTTCCCGGTCGAACAGTCCGACCAGCGGCATGTTCATGCAGTTCGTGTTTCCATAAACCGTCAACATCGTTTCGTTGTAGCCGACGCCCGTGTCGTCCTGTTTCTTGAGGACGCCGCTCGAACGATCGCAAAATGTCAGATAGCCCGCCTTCATGTCGGTCGTGAACATGGGTGGCAGTCCGAGCGCGGTGAACGGCGCGTTCATATCCTCCGTAAGGACCTCAAACGAAACGTTTGGGCCGTCGAGGGTGACGATCATCGAGCAGGATTTGTCAGTCTTGGCTTCCTTGACTGATATCTTCAGTGTATGATCGTTCAAGTGCGCGACATCCGTCATGCTGAAAGCGGCGAATTGCGGTTGGTCAAGCGGCCCCCACTTCGTGATGACGGCCTCACTGAGGCAATGTCCCAAGTCGGCGGTCCAGGTGCGCCAAGTGCGGGTGTCTTTGATGACCAGCGTGTTCGATTTGCCGTCGGCCTCAAAGGACAGGTCATGATTCCGGATCGACTGACCCACAAGATTGCCCACCTCAGCGGCGGTGGCGCCTAACATGCCGAGCAAGGCAATCCCGATTGTTTGTTTGATCATGTTGTTGTTTGATCTTGGAAAGTTGGGCGGGCCCCGAAAAAAACCATTAAACGGGACCCGCCCTGGCTTGCCTCTCGTCAGAGGCAAAGTGTTCCAAGTGGCGATTAGAATAATCACACTGCAAAGTTCCTGTCACGCGAGCAATTGCGACGCGTGACGGATATGCCACGCTCCAATCTGTGAATGCGTTGCCCGCTTCCAGTAGACCTTTTGGTCAGGTCTCGCCCTACGGCTGCAATTCCACACGGAGCCGGGCGAAGAGTTTGCCTGGGCCGCCGAGCAGGGGGAAGGAAATGGTGGTTTCGGTATTGCCTGGAGCCTGGGTGACTTGCGGTGTCCACGTCCCCGTTTGGATGTTAGGCGAGATTTCGATCACGTAGGTGAGGTCGGGAGCGGGCGGTTGGCGCTTGGTGAAGGTGAGGGTATTGTCGATGAAGG
Source organism: Akkermansiaceae bacterium (assembly GCA_903875675.1). GTDB lineage: Bacteria > Verrucomicrobiota > Verrucomicrobiia > Verrucomicrobiales > Akkermansiaceae > Luteolibacter. The sequence goes on along the minus strand of CAIQXC010000890.1, from coordinate 3,863 downwards.
TGCCGATGGCACCGTTGGGAACCGTCGGGTCGAGGCCCGCGATAGCGTATTCCATCAGGTTGTTCACGCCGTCGTGGTCCGGATCGCCGGCAGGAGTCTTGTCGGTCAAGGCGCCGTTGGCGAAGGTGCCATTGGCCCAAGTGTTGAAGGAGGGACCCGAGGTGACGTGGAGCGTGCCGCCGCCGGTGAAGGCACCGGATGGATGCACGCTGGTGTAGTCGCCAGCAGGCTGTTGGACGCCGTTGATGTATAACAAGCCGACCGTATCGGTGCCGGTGAACGCGAGATCTAGCTTCGCACCCGCGCCCGCCGCGATGGAAACCGTCGACGACTCATTGTTGGAATTGACATGGCCGAGCGAGAGGGTGCCGCCGTTGACAGTCGTGTTGCCGCTGAAGGTATTGACGCCGGTGAGCGTCTGCGTGCCGTTGCCGGTTTTTACCAGCGAGAGATTATTGCCCGCCGTGCCATTGATATCCGTTCCGCCAATGATTACGCCGGACGACTGGTCGGCGGTGGTGTGCAGGGTCAAGGTCACCGCCGTGCCGCTGGTATTGACGACGTGACGGGCACCAGCGTCTGCGCCCCCCCAACCTGGTTCCCCAAGGCCCGCGATGGTCTGGTTGTTACCATTCAGATCCAGAGCAGAAGGGCTTCCAGTGGAGCCCGCCAAACGGACCACTGCTGTGCTGGGCAGTCGGTTATCTCCGCCACTAAGCGTGACCTGCGGGGAGCCATTCCAATTAATTAGCGAGAAATCGCCAGAGAAATCGCTGGGGCCGGAAAGAACCATGAAGTTTTTGCCACCCGATAACGCTGCGAAGGTGAGACCATCTGTCCCGTGGAAGGCATTGTTGAAATTCAGGGTTGAATTGCCGCCTTCCGCTACAATTAGAGCGCCCCCCGACAGGTTGATGGGGCCGGTGAACATGAGGTTGTTTGGAACGGTGACCGACATATTCCAATCATAGTCGCCACCAACCACGCTGATCGGCGTACTGATGGTTCCGCCGTCTGTGCCGGAATCGAAACGAAGGTGGCCGCCGGATCCGTATGCGCCGTTGACGGTGATCCCGCTGGTGCCGACCACGGCCTCGGCGTTGCCAATAACGAGGGTACCGCCGTTGACAGTCGTTGCGCCGCCGTAGGTGTTCGCGCCGGAGAGGGTGAGAGTGCCAGCGTTCTGGGTAACCGTGCCAGTGGTGCCGCTGATCTTACCAGACAGCGTTTGCGCCGCCGAACTGCCATAAACCAACGCCGCATTGTTGATGATATTGTAGCCGTAGTTGCCGCCGTTCAGTTGTCCGGCTCCGCCAAACGCCAGCGTGCCTCCACTGATGGTGGTGTCGCAATCGTAATCGTTGGCCGCACTGGAGAGCGTGAGCGTGCCAGCATCGGTCTTGAAGACACCCGTACGAGATTCAATCCAATCACCCGTGAGCCGTCCGGTTATGTTCAATGTGCTGCCAGAGCCCACAGAGAAGGTGCCGTTACCACAAAAACCCAGCCATGTTGAGATAGTCGAAACCGCCGAGCCGCCGGCGGTGATTTGGCGATTCGCTTCCAGCGTAATGTTGGGCCAACCGGAGTTATTGACTCCGCTTGAGCTTATCGTGCCGCCATTGAGCGTCGGACCAACGGCGTATGCGCTTGGATCGGCGGGCAGTTCAAGAGTGGCACCCGAGTTGACCGTTATCGGATAGTGAGCGATCGCGTTCAAATTCCACGAACCGCTCGGCATTTGGACCGTACCGCCGTTGACCGTGATGCCGCCGGTGAAGTTGAGGGCGCCGGTGAGGTTGAGCGTGCCAGTGTCGGCCTTGATGAAGCCACCAACTCCCCAAGAACCGTTCTGCAAAGTTCCCGCGAGGGTTAGCAAACTACCGCTACCGACGTTAATAATGTTGTTGTTCCCGGCGAGTGAGAGGACACTTGAAATCGTGGAAGTGGTGGCACCGCCCGCCGTGATCTGCTCATTCCCGTTATAAAGGTAAAGACCGCTAAGCCCCCCCTGCGCAGCCCCGCCACTGACCGAACCGCCGTTGAGATAAAGGTTTGGAATACCATTGGCGTAGCCGTTGACCGCGTCGAATACAAGCTGACCGCCGGTGTTGACAGTCACGTTGGTGACGACACCATACGAGTTAACCCATGGGTTCACCCCCTGTAAAACCCACTGGTCATTGACATACAATTCGCCGCCACTATTAATCACGATAGACCCGCTGCCGAGGTTGTCACGGATCGCCGATAATACTCCTCCATTGATGGTGGTGGTACCAGTGATGGATGTAGCTCCTACACCAGCCGGTGACGAAAGCGTCACCGTGCCCCCGCCATGCAGGGTGATATTGTGTGGTAGGTTTTGGCCAATCCCGCCATGGATCGTAAGCGTCTGCCCGCTTGCGATGTTCCAGTCTGCGTTGTCCCACATCCAATACGGCGTGTCGATGGTGAGATTGTGTGCGGCGGCGGACATGTCTATGCCACCGTCGGATAGCACAGCCCCCATGATCAGGGGTTGATCGTTGAGGATCGTGATGTCCTTTGTGACGCCGCTGGTCAGGGTGATGCCGCTGCGGCCGTTGAAATTGTTAAGATCCAAATTGCCATCCACGACATCGCTGCCGAATTGCAACCGGTTCCAATCTCCAGCTGCGGTGCCGCCTACCCAGTTGGTGCCGGTGGTCAGGTAGTGGTCACCGGCACTGCCGATGAAGAGCGCGTCGGCCTGTGCGCAGGGCTTGAGCAGGGTGAAGCAGGCGAAGACGACGGCGGCCCCGCTGATGGCAGAGGAACGGAATGGATTGCTTTTTGATTTCATGGTTTTGGTTTGGTGGGTGGTTTTTTAGAGGTTCCCGTAGCTGGTTTTATGAAAGTGCCAATTTTAGGAGATTTTGTCATGTGACGCAAATGCGTCACATGATGTTGGCCATGCCAAGGGGTTTCGTTTGCAAGATATCAGGTTGTCGGGGCTCTGGGCACCGGCGTCGCCATGAGGCGGGCGAATTTTTCAGGAATCAGCGCCGGAAGTCCAGGTCAGATTGCAATGTTACCCCGGTAAGGCGCATCCTGCGGCATCCCAAGAAAAATTTTCCCGCCAACTGGTCCTAACAGTGTTGCAGTTCGGGAACGTTCCCGTTCAGGCGCTGGATGGCAGCAGCATGCCCTGTTGTGTGACGAGAAAGGCGAGGGCGACGCTGGCGGTGACCGGAGCCGGATTGACTGACAGAATGACGGTTGTCTCCCCCATGAGCACACGATTTGGTTTGCGCATCCGTAGCTACGGCGCATTCTCGGCAGCGGACCACCGCTCCAAACTCCTGGCATGACTTCAAGACGATGACAGCGTTCCCCGGCAAGACGCTCAGGCTGCGATACCTTGCCCTGCTATGGCTGGTTTCATGTCTCTGTGCGCCTGCGGCTGAACCGTCCGACTGGAGGGAGGCAACCGCCTCCAGGTTTTCCGGGAATTGGCGCAAGGCCCAAGAGAAGAAAACTTCGCTGGAAGCCGAACTGCTTCGTTTGCCGGTGATTCCGGTCAAGGATTTTGGCGGGCCCGGTGGTTTTCGCAACGAGAGGGATGCGGGACCCAATCATCCCAGAACTCAGTGTTCGACCTCAAAAGAGGCAATGTGTGGAGCAAGTTGGATTCCCTGAAACGCGAGCCGGGTTGAACGCTGGCTGCGGGTCAGGTTGAGAACGGTTGATCGTCGGATTCTTCGGAGATCTGGACCGTGATCCGGCTCTTATCGGTCAGGCGCAACTCCACCTTTCGGCCGCTGCCGTCGGGCAGCGGGGGGGCGCTGGCATTGATGGTGCCGAGCACTGAGGTGATGATGCTGCGCATTTTGGGAGCCAGG
>CAIQXC010000889.1 GCA_903875675.1 Akkermansiaceae bacterium | reverse complement strand
TATCGAAGGCGAGGGTGGACTTGCCGGAGCCGGAGAGGCCGGAGATGACCACGAGTTGGTCGCGGGGAATGTCCAGCGAGATATTCTTGAGGTTGTGGTGGCGCGCGCCACGCAGCGAGATGGAGTTAGGGGCTGGCGATGGGATGGATAGAGGATCGTGGATCAGGGATCGGGGATCGTGGATTTTGGATGACGACGGGCGGGACGCCTGTTTTCCCTCTCCGGCGGGCCGCTTGGGCTCCTTGAGCGGGGGCATGCCCAATGCCTGACGCAGAAATTGGGCGGTGGGGGTGCGGGCCTGGGCCACCCCTTCAGGCGAACCTTGAGCAACGAGTCGGCCGCCCTGCTCACCGGCCTCCGGGCCGAGGTCCAGAATCCAGTCGGCAGATTTGATGACGTCCAGGTTGTGCTCGATAACCAGCAGCGAGTGGCCGACTTGTACCAGCCGCTGAAACACTCCTAGCAAATTATCGATATCCGAGAAATGCAGGCCGGTGGTGGGTTCATCGAGGATGAGAAGTTTGTTAGATAAGACAGTGCCAGTCTCAGCTGGCCGGGCTTTTGGGGCGGCGGCGCTGAGGAGTTGGCAGAGCTTGAGGCGCTGGGCTTCGCCGCCGGAGAGCGTGTTGAGCGGTTGGCCGAGCTTGAGGTAGCCGAGTCCGACATCGAGGAGAGGCTGCAGGGACGTCAGCGTCTGTTGGATCAGGCGCGTATCTTTGGCAGGCCCGGTGGCAGCGGCGAAAAAGGTCATCGCGTCGCTGACCGTTAGATCAAGGACCTGGGCGATGGATTTTTCGCGCCAGAGGTAGTCGAGGGTGGAGGCCTTGTAGCGGCAACCGTTGCAATCCGGACAGGCGACGTATAAGTCCGAGAGAAATTGCATTTCCACTTTTTCGAATCCGTTACCTGCGCAGCGGTCACAACGGCCCTCGCCGGAATTGAAGGAAAAGAAGCCGGGCTTGAGGTCGGCGGCCTTGCCGACGTCTGTCTCACAAAACAACTGGCGGATGGTTTCAAAGGCCCCTAGGAAAACCGCCGGGGTGGACCGCGGGGTGCGGGCGACCGGTGACTGATCGACGAGTTCGACGCCGGAGAGGTGCTGGGCGCCGAGGAGTTGTTTGAGGGGGGCGGGATCGCCATCGCTGTCCTGGCCGAAATGCCTGACCAGATTCAAATGAAGCACGTCGCGGGCAAATGTGGACTTGCCGGATCCCGATACGCCAGTGAGACAAACGAAAAGCCCGAGCGGTATGTCGATATCAAGTTTTTGCAAATTGTGCTTTGTGGCACCACGGATCGAAAGAACCTGCTTGGTGGGTTGGCGCCGTTTGGCGGGCACCGGAATGAATTTCTCGCCGCTGAGCCAAGGCAGGGTGCCGACGGCCTTGCAAGGAGCGGAGGCCACCTCACCTTGAGGGCGACCGGCCACCACGGGTCCTTGATAGATCAACTGGCCGCCGAAGGATCCGGCCCCCGGACCGAGGTCGATGAGGTGGTCAGCAGCGGCAATCACGGTGGCTTCATGCTCGACGACGACCAGCGTATTGCCCTTATCCCGGAGGCCGTGCATGACGGCAACGAGGCGGTGGATGTCCCGCGGATGGAGGCCTACGGTGGGTTCATCAAGCACAAAAAGAGTGCCGGTGAGCGAGGCTCCGAGGCAGGTGGTTAGATTGACGCGTTCGACCTCGCCTCCGGACAGGGTGCGCGTGGCGCGGTCTAGGGTGAGATAGCCGAGGCCCACTTCCGTCAGATAGGTGAGCCGCGAGGTCAGCTCTGTCAGAACGAGGCGGAGCGCGGGGTCGGGGGCGGCGGGGAGGCTCTGAAACCAAGTGAGGAGCTGTGCGACGGGCTGGGCCCATAATTCGGGCAGGGAGAGGCCGTTGATTTTGAAGCAAAGTGCCTCGGGTTGGAGACGCTTGCCGCGGCAGGCGGCGCAGGTGGTGTAGGAGCGATAACGCGACAGGAACACCCGCACATGCATCTTGTAGGCCTTGCTTTCCATCCAATCGAAGAAGCCCTTCACGCCGTACCACTTGCCTGCGTGCCAGAGTTCATCGGCATTTTCAAGATCGGTGAGAGCCGCCGACTTACTATCGCCGTAGTAAATCCACTCGCGGGTGGCGGCGTCCATGTCCTCCCACGGGATGTGAACGTTGATGCCACGTTCACTGCAATTGCGCAGCAAATCGCGCTGACATTCGTCGCCGCGCTCGCCCTGAAACGGCTTGATGGCCCCGCCAGCGATCGAGAGGCCCGGATCAGGGACGGCTTTATCGAGGTCGATGCCGATGACGCGTCCAAAGCCACGGCAGGCCGGGCATGCGCCGAGCGGATTGTTGAACGAAAACAGTGCCGGGGTGGGCGGCCGGAGGGTGAAGCCGGTGCGTGGGTTGGTCCAAGTGTTGGTGAAGGTTTTGGCTGTGGATGGCTTGGCCGCTGCGCTTGCGCCACCGTCCGGGGCTGCCACGATGCTGGCACTGCCCTTGCCTAACTGGAAGGCGGCTTCGAGGGCCTCGAGGAGGCGGGATGAATTTTGCGGGGTGAGGGTGAGGCGGTCCTGGATCACCGCGACGGGAGACTTCAAGTTTTTGATGGGGGCGGGAAGCGGCTCGTCGCTGCGCCATATCTGTTGTTTGATCAGCACACGCAGGTACCCTTGGGCGTTGAGGAATGCAAAAAAGTCCTCGCTGCTCGTCCCAGCCGGAATGGCCACCGGAAAGGTGATCAGCACGGCTTGGCCGGCCATCTCGGCCAACGCCCAGGCGGCGGCAGATTCCGGCGAATCAGGCCGGATCTCCTCGCCGGTTTGCGGGTCATGACCGATGGCGAGCCGGGCATAGAGCAGTTTGAGGTAATCGTTGATTTCCGTGAGGGTACCCACCGTCGAGCGGGTCGTCCGGACGTGGTTTTTCTGCTCGATGGCAATGGCAGGCGGGATGCCCTCGATGCGATCAACCGCTGGTTTGTCCATGCGATCAAAGAATTGGCGCACATAGGGTGAGAACGTTTCGACGTACCGGCGCTGGCCCTCGGCATAGAGCGTGTGAAATGCCAGCGACGACTTACCGGAGCCGGACGGGCCGGTGACGACGCTGAGCTTTCCTAACGGAATCTCCAGATCAAATCCCTGGAGGTTGTGTTGTCGGCAGCCGCAAAGTGAGATCGCCGCATGGGGCTGTCGGGCTGGGCGGGGAGGCTCGGGAGGCGTGTTGGATGAGGACTTGGGTCTCGGCACGGCCGCAGCTTAACCGAGAATTGCAGGTCTGCCAGCGGAACAAATCACACGGAAACACTCAGCCTTTGCCGTCGAATGGACCCGGCACAGGAGCGGGAACTGGTGCCGGAGCGGGGGCAGCGCCCGGTGTGGGGGCAGCGCCCTTGCCGTCGGCGGGTGGGGCAGCACCCGGGGCGGCACCCTTGGCGTCGGCAGGAGGGGCTTTTGGGGCATCCGGGTCGATGCCACGCATCAGATCGGTGAAGTACAGGGGGCGGTCCTGAGTGGCGTTGACTTCCGCCCGCAGCGAGGCGACGGCGGGGGCATCGTTTGGGTTGGTGAGCCGCTCGATTTGTTTGGAGATCCCGAGGACGTAGCTGGAAGCGAGTTCGAGGAGGTCGGCTTCCAGTTCGTGATCGAGCTTATCCTGCTTGGCGAGGAATTTGGTGTGGATGGTGACGACTTTCTCGTAAAACTCTTTTTCCTGATCCGGGTTGCCACGGGCACCTCGTCCCCTCGGGGGGGCTGGCTTGTCCGTTTTGGCTTCAATCAAATCGAGCACTTTGGGCACACGCCGACCTGCAGCACGCCATTTTTCAAACGATTTATCGACCTTGGCTTTGACGCCCCCCTGTTTGTCCTTATCGAGTTGGTGGAGCTTGTAAATAATCTGGTGCTCGTAGGTATCGTAGTTTTTTTCAATTTCCTTGGCGGAAGCCGTGAAAATAGGAGCTGCCTTTTGGCGCATCACATCACGAGCCCGGTCGAGGAACGCCGCCACATTATAGACAGGCGCTGGGGCCGGGGCTGGAATGACCGGTTCGGGTTCCGGTGTCACGGGCTCGACAATCGCCACTTCCGGCTCAGGCGGCGGCTTGGGCTTGGGCTCGATATTGACGCTAGGGGGTTTGGGAGTGATGACCGGCTTGGGCTCGATGGCCACAGGCGGCGGCTGCGACGGAATGGGTGGAGAACTAGCCACGTGGGACACCGGTGCGGTGGCTGGCTTATCAGCTGGGACGGTCTTGGTGGGGACCAGCAAAAACACCGCGAGCACCACCAAGGCCACCCCTAGCAACACCAGCAGGGCGATCTTTCCAGACGCATCTTCGGCAACCGGCCGCCGACCCGCACCGGGCACCCGGGTCGCGATGGGCGTGCCGGGACGGCGCACCGCCTTCGCGCCTTGGACGGCCTTGCCGACCTTGGCTGCGGCTGGAGCCGCTGCAACCTGTGTGATGGCCCGAAGATCCCTGGCCATGTCCGCAGCACTGGCGTAGCGCTGCTCGGGCACCATGTGCGTGGCCCGACGGATGATCGCGTCAAACCGCGCATCACATCCGCAAATGACCGACGCCGGGCGCAAATCACTGGCCGGCAAGCGCCCGGTTAGCAACTCATGGAGTACTACTCCGACGGAAAATATGTCGGCCCTCGCATCAACCCGCTGCGGATGCTGCAGCACCTCCGGCGCGGTGTAATGAGGCGTGCCGAAAATCGTTTCGCCCACCTTGACAGCGGCACCAATCGGCCGGGCCAGACCGAAGTCGCCGATTTTCGGCCGGGCTTGTTGATCGAGCAGGATATTTCCCGGTTTAATATCGCGGTGGAGGACGCCGTGTTCATGGGCATCGGCGAGGCCCAGGCAGATTCCGACGACGATGCGGGCCGCAGCCTCGGGAGCGATGGCGATGCCGTGCGCAGAATGATAGAGCGTTTGTCCCGGCACAAACTCCATGATGATGAAAAGCATGCCCGCCACCTCCCCGAAGTCATACACACTTATCAGATTGGGGTGATTGAGCCGCGCCATCGCCTTGGCTTCGGCTTTAAAATTGGCGCGAAACGATTCATCCTCGCCAAACTCACGCGGCAAAATCTTGATGGCAACCGGCCGGTCCAGCGAAAGTTGCACCGCTTTATAAACCGCGCCCATGCCCCCGGTGGCAATAAGGCACTCAATCTCGTACCCCGGAAAAAGGGGGGCAAGACGAGATGGCTCGGGTGCTTCGAAGGTCTCAGTGGTGTTATAGTCAGTCATCAGACAGGGCGGATGGATTTTGTTCGGGAGACAGCAGAATTCAAGCACAATCCCCTGCGGCATGGAAGTGACAGCCAAAATCGCAGCTTTCACGCCGACACATCCCGGTTAAAACCCAACTCCTTGGAAAAGTTGCACGCTCCGTCGCGGAGCGTCCCACAAACGTGGGACACTTAAATCGGGGCGTGACGGATTTTCAGAAACCTGCATACTTCACCCGTTACCTCTGGTTTCCCAACGGCTGAAGATTTCAACGATGTAGGGATTCCAAGAGATAATGGGTCCACCAAACCCTGACAGAACCGCGAATTGGAATGTGTATGGAAACGAAATGAAAGCAATGAACATGAACCGAAGAAAAACAAGTTTGTTAGTCCTGACAGCAGGACTGCCGTTGGCCGCGATCACCAGCGTATTTGGAGTCATGCCGCCCCTGGTGGTCACTGGCAGCGGAGCGAAGGCTCCGGGGAGTTTCATTGGTACCATGGGCAAGCCGGGAAATTCCGCCACCTGTTACAACGTGGTTCTTGATAACGCAGGCGTACCCATCACTTCGCTCGGCGGCCCCGCCGCAACGCCGCTGTGGCGGGCCGTGACGCCGGCCGGTTTGATTGCCGAAAAGACGAACAACGGATGGGACTTGAAAGACGAGACGTTCACCGTGAAGGATTCCTTCAACAACTCCACCGGAGGCGGATTCAACGGCCACGACATGGATGTTCTTCCCAACGGACACGCCTTGGTCTTGTCAGGCGAAACCCGCTCGGTGGATATGAGCCAGTTTTTCCCGTTCGGCCGGCCCGATGCCGTCCTTTCCAGCGCAGTCATCCAGGAAATCGACGCCAATAAGCACGTCGTTTTCCAGTGGCGCGCCTTGGATCACCTGCCGATCACCGACTCTCTCGCGGACGTCGATATCGCCTCCGTGGACTTGAACCACGTCAATACGATCGCCATCGACCCGCTGGATAACAATTACCTGATCTCCCTGAGAACCATGTGCCAGATCGTGAAGATCAGCCGGACCACGGGTGAAGTCATCTGGCGGCTCGGAGGCAAGCACAGTGACTTCACGTTCATCGGCGAGCACCCGGAAAACGCGCCCTATTACTTCATGGGCGAGCACCAGATGCACCGGTTGATCAACGGCAACCTCACGTTCTTCGATAACGGAACGATCCAGATGGTCGGGACTAACACGCCAACGCCGCGAGCCTACTCAAGGGCGGTCGAATACCACCTCGACGAGGTCAACATGACCGCGACGCTGGTGTGGGAATACCGGCACAGCCCGGACATCTCCACTCCCAGCGAAGGCTCGGTCCAACGCTTCCGCAACGGCAATACCCTCGTCGGCTGGTTTTCCGCTGCCACCGATGGCATCAAGCCAATCCTAACTGAGATCGACAGCCAAAAGAATGTGGTGTTCGAATTAACCGCACCAGGATTCAAGGCCCAGTCGGTTCTGATCAAAAAAGTGTGGAACAGCCCCGATCTGATCCATGGCGACACCTATCAAAACATCGCGGCGGGCCAGACCTACCCCGCCGTTAATTCCGGCAGCACGGTGGTTGTGACCGGCATGACAGGCAACGCTTCCAACCAATTGGTCGTCAACCGATACGATGACGCGGTGCGCCTGCCGAAGTTTTCCGGCAAGGCTCCGCAGGTGCTGATGCAGCACGTGACGCTCACTGGCACCGGCATCGACGCACTGGCCGCCAACCTCAGCCTCGACTTGCCGCCGAATGACTTCTGTTACGACACTCCGTTGTATCAGGATCCAGTCACGGTAACCGTCTATCAGCGGGCCACTGCTGCGGGCGTGTTTGCCCCGCTGGCCACCGCGTATGATCCGGTCGCCAAGAAGTTGAATGTTTCGGGCGCTCAACTGGGCGAACTCATCTTCGCCTATCCGGACCTGCCGGAAATCCCGCTGCCACCCATTTTGTTCGGGCAAGCCATGGCAGGCACGGTGAACCAGGCGCAACCTGTGGTGTTCCAATGGACGCCAAACGGCTTTGTCAGTTCCTATCAACTGCAAGTGGCCACGGATCCGGGATTCTCCAGCCCGGTGGTTGATCAGAGCGGGCTGACGGTGATGACTTATACTCTTCCATCCGTGTCGGCCGCCACGAGATATTACTGGCGCGTCCGGGTCACCAATGACGGTGGCACGGGGGCTTGGACCACCGCGTCATTCACAACCGTTGCACCAATGGCTTTGGCCAAAGCCCCTAACGGCGGCGAAGGCTGGGTTCAGGGCTTGAAGTATTTCATCCGCTGGAGTCGCAACTTCTCTGAAAGCGTGACTCTCGATCTTTACAAGGGTGGGTCATTTCTGAAAACCATCACAACCACCGCCAATGCGAGTGCCTATGAGTGGGAATGCGATCTGACTGTGACTCCCGGCAATGATTATTCGATTAGAGTTAGAAGTTCCACCAATCCTGCCGTGTATGATGATAGTAACGCCCCTTTCGCCATTGTCACTGCGGGTGATCCGGCAACCAACCAAGCGCCGAAGTTCACCGGTTATACGGTAGCCGCCACAGCTGGCCAGCCATTGGTGCTCAGCCCGGCCAAGTTTCTGGCCCGCACCAGTGATCCGGATGGCGATGCTGTGACCTTGACCGGGACCTTCGGCCCAAGTGCCAATGGCGGCAGCGTGGTCCTCACCGACAGTGTCACCTACACCCCACCGGGTGGCTTTCTTGGATCAGATACCTTCGATGTGGAACTCACCGACAGCCACGGCGCTAACACGCGGGCAACCATCACCGTCAATGTGAGCGCCCCGACCACCGGGACGAACCAGAACCTGACCAACTTTACCATCCAAGACGGCAAGGCCCAAATGATATTCCGGGGCATTCCGGGGCGGTCCTACAGGGTCCAGCGGAGCACCGATTTAACCAACTGGAGCGACCTTGGCAGCGTCAATGCCGGAGCTGACGGCAAGATCCCATTCACAGACCCTGCGCCGCCCTCGCCACAGGGTTTCTACCGCACCCAAGACAACTAATTCCAATCACTTGAACCAATGAAATCCACCCTCTTTCCATTCGCTGCCTGCGCCGTGATGCTCGCCCCGTGCAGCGCTGATGCAGCCTCGACCCTGGTGTCTAGCAAGCTCGTGAACACCGTCATTCCAGACAACAATAGCAGCGGTCTCGCCTCGATCATTGCCATTGCAGGCAGCGGCCAGACGGTCGATTCAGTCGATATATCCATTGACATCAGGAACGGCTGGAATGGCGACATGTATGCTTATCTCGAGCACAATGGTGTGATCAGCGTGTTATTGAATCGGCCGGGACGCACTGCTGACAATCCTGCTGGAGCCGCCTCCAGTGGCATGCAGGTGACCTTCACCGATTCGGCCCTGGCGGACATCCACAGCGCAATTTCCGGGAGTTTGGGTGCGAACGCCAGCGGAACTTATCAACCGGACGGCAGGTCGGCGGATCCCGGCCTGGTTACCGATCTCTCGCCGCGCAGTCTCTATCTATCTGGCCTCAGCGGCCAAGCTGCTGACGGGGAGTGGACTCTCTTCGTCGCCGATCTGGCAGGCGGGGATGTCGCAACACTCAATTCGTGGAGCCTTTCCATCAGCGCGGTTCCAGAGCCATCCAGCGCCTTGCTGGTTTGCGCCGCGCTGCCGCTCTTGCTGCGCCGCCGCCGCTGACCCACGGGACATGACCGAGGAATGATATGACCCCCCAAGGAATGAACTTGTCCCGCTTATCCGCAGTGGCGTTACTCGGCAGTGCCATGACCACACTCGCCGGGCCGACGAATATTCCCAGTATCACCGTGAATCCATATCTGCCGGCTGCGGTCTCGCCCGGCCGGGTGTTTCTGGCGGTGGCCTCGGCATCGCCAGACGTCGGTAACTATTTGCTGATCGTGAACAATGACGGGAGCCTGGCTTGGTCGCTCGAAGCGAACACCGACTCGATTTATGACTTCAAGGTGCTGCCTAACGGCCAACTCCACTATGCTTCGTTCACAGGGGCTCATGGCTGGACGGACGGTGGCGATGTGGTTCACGAGATCCTCAATGAGGACTATACCCCGAAGGAAACGATCACCGGAGGCAACGGCTATGTGGCCGATGGTCTCGATTTCCAAATGTTACCTAACGGAAATGTCCTGCAATTCGGTTATTACATGAGCGAGGTGGACATGAGCAAGATCGTGGCCGGCGGCAACCCCGCGGCCTTGGTGGCTGGCGGCGTGATCCAGGAATTGGATGCGCAGCGAAACGTCATCTTCCAATGGCGCACATGGGACCACTATCCGTTTGCTGGCCATGTGACGGGCACCGGTGCCGTCATCGATGCCTTTCATATCAACTGCCTGTTTGAGGACGTCGATGGCAACATTATCTTCGGAACACCGGAGTGGATTAAAAAAATCAATCGCCAAACCGGAGATATCATCTGGCACGTGGGCGGTAGTGAGAACCAGTTCACATTTGCCGGTGGCGGCGCGGCCAGCGACTTCGGCGGAAATGGGATGAGCCTGCTACCTAACGGGCACTATCTCATTCATGACAACGGGAGCGGAACCCCCACCTCGATGGTGCGCGAATACGTCCTGGACCAAGTGAACAAAGTCGCCACGCGGGTCTGGACCTACTCGTCCTCGCAGGCAGTCACCTCCGGCTGGGGTGGCAGCGCCCAGCGCCTGAGCAATGGCAACACCTTCATCGGTTGGGGCGACACCGGCGGCGCGGCGCTTCCCACTTGCACCGAAGTCAATGCCGCAGGCCAAAAAGTGCTGGATATATCATTCACCAATCCACTGGTTGAGAGCTACCGCGCGTTCCGCTTCCCCTGGCCGCCCTCTGACCAGTTGATCGAGGCCTCGGCGCATGAGATGCTCTCCGGCAATAGTTATGGATTCAGCGGCACGGGGGTCAGCCTCGATGTGAAGGCAGGCGGCGGAACTGCCAGTGATCCCTACAACGATTTCACCGTGACCCGCGAGCCCTACGCCCCGCTCAATCCTGGTTTCGCGGACATCACACCGCGGGTCCTGCCGCTGCGGGTGAGCATGTCCGAGTTCAGCCTCCCAGACGGCACCCTCAGCGCTCAGGTGAACTTCGATGCCGTCAGCTTCGGATTCAGCCAACCCGCAAATCTGACCATCTATTACCGGCCGGAAACCGGCCAAGGCACATTTCTTGCGCAAACGACGACCTACAATGCCAGCACCCACAAACTGCGTGCAACCATCGATTTCTCCGCAACCATCGATTTTATCTCAAACGTCGGCGATATGGGCGAGTTCATTTTCTGCTATCCCGATCTGCCGGACGTGGCGTATCCACCCCTGCTCAACGAACCGGAAGGCGACCGGGGTATCCAAAGCCACGGGGTCGTCGCGCCGCCACTCGCCACAACTGGCGTGATCTATCCGGTCAACCAACAACGGCCCGTCGCACTCTCCTGGTCGCCCAAGGGCATGGCCCGCTGGTATGAACTTGAGATTGCCACCAGCCAGGACTTCATCAATCCGGTCGTGCAGGTGCCCTATCAGACAAATGCCAATTATGTGTTGAGCAGCCCTCTTCCTAACACAACTTACTATTACCGCGTGAGGACTTGGAATGACTCTGGAGAAAGCGCTTGGTCGCCCGGCTCGTTCCAGACGGTGGCACCGATGATCCAAGTCACCGAGCCTAACGGATACGAGGGATGGGGGCGGGGAAGGCAATTTTTCATCAGATGGAATGACAACATCGCCGAGAGCGTGGTGATCGATCTCTACAAGGGCGGTACCTTTTTGAAAACGCTCGCAACTAGTTCCAGCGCTGGGGCGTATCAATGGAGCCCCGACCCAAGCCTGCCGCCCGGCAACGATTACACGATCAAGATCAGAAGCTCCACCGACGCAATATTGTCCAACGTCAGCGCGGCGGCCTTTGGCCTCGACGTGCCTTATA
Organism: Akkermansiaceae bacterium; assembly: GCA_903875675.1. Taxonomy (GTDB): domain Bacteria; phylum Verrucomicrobiota; class Verrucomicrobiia; order Verrucomicrobiales; family Akkermansiaceae; genus Luteolibacter. The sequence goes on along the minus strand of CAIQXC010000889.1, from coordinate 14,720 downwards.
TCAATCCTGGGTCCTTGCTGCGCTTGCCCGACGGCCGCACCCAATTCAGCTTGACCGCGCCTGGCGCGACTCAGGCCAAGGTCCAGGGGTCGGCCAACCTAGCTGATTGGACGGATTTGCAGACGCTGCCGGTAACCGGCGGCAGCGCGACGTTCACCGACAGCGAGACGGGCTCAACCAAGCGCTTTTATCGCCTCTACATGGCACCTTGACGGGATCAGGCGAGCTGCAAATGAGATTTGACATGCGGGTCGCGTCTCGGCAGCCTGCGCCTGTTCGACGAGGAAGCCCATGATTTCCCCTCGTGAGTTGCGACGGGCAGCAGCATGCCAGCAAGCAGTTTTCCATCAAATATCCATGAAAAGGAGCATCATAACAACAGTGAGTGCGTGCCTTCTGGCCGCGGCGGCCCAGGCCGAGGTACGGGTCTTTGTGGAGGATTCCAACGGCTCGGCTTTGCTCAAATATCAATGCACGGCTGGCGAAGTGATGCGGGCGTTTGCCTTGAATGTGTCCACTGACCGCGGGCAAATCATCGGCATTTCAAATTTCTTCGTCGGCCCCAGCACGGCTGCGGCACACGGCTACGGGATTTTTCCTGCGGCCTTTCGCGACCATGTCGCTGCGACGGTGACGTCAGGGACGGTCGCCAACTGGAATGCCAGCGGCTACAACCCAGTCGCCTCCGTGGCTGATGCGCCGAGCGACACACTGGCCGGTTTGGGATCGAGCGGAGTGACGCTGGAATTTGGCGCTGTGTGGGACGCGTCTGCGCCGACGGCGGCTCCTGCGGCCAGCGGCACGCTCTGCGCGCTGCAACTCAGCACGGACGCCACTCTCCAAGGTGCCAACGTATCTCTGGCACTCAATGCCAGCCGCGGCGGCGTGGTGGCCAGTCCGAACGGCACCACCGTCACGCCAACCTTGGTGGGGGCTCATGTCGGCCCGGTCCCGAGAATCGCCGTCGAGCAACCCCTTGGCACTGATCTAACTGATGGTGGTTCCGCCGACTTCGGTGCGGTGGTCGTCGGCACCAACGCCAGCCTCACCTTCACCATCAGGAATCCAGGAACGGGCGATCTAACGGGCCTGGCAATCACCCGTGATGGGACCAACACGGCCGATTTCGCGGTCACGTCCAACCCGTTGGCTCCGGTGAGCGGCCCGAGCGGCAGCACCCCATTCACCGTCACCTTCACGCCCGCCGCCGTGGGACCGCGCAACTCCGCCATCCACATCGCCAGCAACGACGCCATCACCCAGCTTTTCGATATCAACCTAACGGGCACCGGCATCACCGCCTTCCAAGGGTGGACGAGCGCCGCCGGGCTGCCAGCGGGTCAGGCCGGCCCGGAACAAATCCCGCAAGGTGACGGGGTGGCGAATTTGCTGAAATTTGCCTTCAATCTGGATCCGACGAAGCCGGATACCCGTGTGTTGACCCTCGGGGCGGATGGGACTGCCGGACTGCCCGGTGGGGCCAGGGCTGGCGGCGGTCTGCGCCTCGAGTACCTGCGGCGCAAGGCGGGCACTCTTCCGGGCATCACCTACACGGCGCAATTCTCCTCGAGCGTTGGCTCATGGATCGACTTTACTGGCACCGAATCCGTCAGCCCGCTTAACCCCGTCAGCCCCACTTGGGAACGCGTCGTGGTGGATGATCCGGAACCCGGCCCGGGCACCCGCTTCGGTCGCTTGAAGGTGGCTCAAGCCCCCTAGAAACCGCAGGCAAGCCTCTTCAGCGTTCAACGATATTAACCCACCATGCAACGCATCTTTCCAATTCTATCCACTGTGTGCACGCTGTTTCTGGCCACCCAGGCAACCCGGGGCGCAGCTCCCCCGGTAGCCGGTTACGCCCGCTGGTTCGATGCTTCAACCCTCGGCGTAAGTGACGGTGCCAGCATCAGCAACTGGCCCGACCTCAGCGGCAATGGTGCGAACGCCACAGCGCCAAGCGGCAATGCCAACCCCACATATCTTGCCAACGCGGGCACGGAAACCGGTCTGGCCGCTATTCATTTCACTGCGGGAAGCGGTGCCAACAGCAGCGGGGCATTTCAGTTCACCCGCGACAGCAGCATCCACACGGTTTTCTCAGTGTTCAAGGGCAGCAGCTTCCTTCTAACGGATTCAAGCCTCTATCAATTTCATCGGCCGAGCGACGACAACCCGGCAAGTCCGCTTTTCACCGGATGGGCCCGTGATAATAACGGATATAGCGAGGACAGCGGTCCTATCACATATCCCAGCACTGGGGCGAATACCGGATCAACCTATGTGAACGGAACACTGGTTCAGCCGTTTGATGATCGAGCTTCGCCCTTCGCCATGCCCACCGACCAACATAACAGCTACAACCTCGTCGAGGTCCTTTCAGGCAACCCTCTGCAAGCCGATAGTTTCAACAAGGACCGGGCCTACCACTCGGGCGATCAATCTCAGGCCGAAGTCATCATCTACGACAGGGTGCTTACGGCAGCAGAGCGGGTGTCGGTGGAGACCTATCTGATGAACAAGTGGTTCGGCCCAACGGGAGCACGCAAAGATATTCTCAGTTTTAAGTTCGGGGCGCTGGGCACCGCCACCATTTCCGGGACCAATATTTATCTAACTGTTCCATTTGGAACGGATCTGACGCATCTCACACCCAGCTATACGCTTTCCCCGCTGGCCACGGCGGTTCCGGTTTCAGGCAGCACCAATGACTTCACCAATGCGGTCAACTACACTGTCACTGCCCAGGATGGCAGCACCAAGGTTTACCGGGTGAGGGTGCTAGTCAGCTCAACAGGCAATTACAGGGGATTGGGCTATCTGTATTTATCGCCCTTGCCCGGGGCGGAATACACCCCGGCGCAGACCCAGTTTGTGCTGGTTCGCTTCAAAGATGTTTCGCCCTCGGTGGTGACCAACTTGTCGCAATTCATCCAGGTGACCGGTGCCAGCAGCGGCATCCACACCGGCACCACCAAGATCGCCAGTGACAACCGCACCGTCATCTTTCAAATGAACAACACGTTCCAGTCGAACGAACTGGTCACGGTGAACCTGGCCCCCCTGACGCCGTCGAATGCCATCGAACCCTATCAATACCAGTTCATGGTCTCAGGCCACATGCCAGACCCACCGGCAGTCACCGCCCGAGGCGACAATCCGCCCGAGTTTGCCAAGGAAAATGCCTTTGACGGCAATTCCGCCACCAAATGGCAGGATTCAGTAGTTCCTAACGGAAGCACCAATTCCAGTTGGATCCAATATGTTTACCCGATCAACGTGACGCACTATCTCAATCAATATGCCATCACCTCGGCCAATGACGCTCCAGAGTGCGATCCGATGGACTGGCGTTTTTACGGCGTGGACTCTTCTAACGCTCTAACTCTACTTGATACGCGAACCAATCAGGCATTCAGCAGCCGGCTCCAGACCAGAACCTTCGCCTTGGCGAGTGTGGTGAACTTCAGTGGCTACCGCTTGGAAATCACCAAGGTCGCCAATCCAGCCAGTGCCGCCGGCGTGCAGTTGGCGGATCTCGCCTTCATTGAGCCCACGGGCTCGATCCTCCGCGAGTACTGGACCGGCATCTCCGGCACCGCTGTTAGCGATTTGACGGGCAACGCCAACTATCCAAACAGTCCCTCCGGCCGTGATTACCTATCCAGTTTTGAGGCACCCACGGATTGGGCGGATAGCTACGGCACCCGGGTTCGAGGCTATCTCACGGCACCCAGCACAGGCACTTATGTGTTTTGGATCGCCAGCGATGACAACAGCGAACTGTGGCTGAGCTCCGACGCCGATCCTGCTAACAAAACTAGAATCGCCTATGTGCCTGGATGGACGAATTCGCGACAATGGTCCATATACGCCGAACAACAATCTGCGGCGATCAATTTGGTGGCGGGCCAAAAATACTACATGGAAGCATTGCAAAAAGAGGGCAGCGGCGGCGACAATCTCGCGGTCGGCTGGGCAAAACCCGGCCAAGCCACCAGCGCACCTTCCGAGGTAGTCCCCGGCTGGGTGCTCACGCCATGGATCCTCACCGGCAACCTCTCACCACAACCTCCTATGCCAGCTCCGGCCCCGCCGCTTGGCAATACCCCGGCATCGCCCGGCAAGGCCGGCGTCATGCCTAACGGGGTGTCGGTTCCGAGCAACTTCCCGTTTATCAACATCACCACAAATAACAACCCGTGTGCGGATCCTATCTTCATTGATAACCGGGGAGGCGGCGGCAATCCCTACAACGTCATCTTCGATAACTCCGGTTCACCCATCTGGTATCAACGCATGCCTGGCGAGCAACGCGATATGAAAGTCCAACCCAATGGAATGTTGACCATGCTAACATCGAACGGATTTATCGGCCTCAACGATCACTATGAACTCGTCGCCCACTATCCCCCGGCCAATGGTTATGGCACCAATGACCACGAACTGCAAGTGCTGGCGGATGGAACCTATTTCCTCATCGGGGACCACGGCGAGACCGTTGACTTGAGCCGCTACGTTCCCGGCGCTGGCACCAGCGTCGGCATCAACGAAAATTGCATCCAGCAATTCACCCCGCAAGGCGATCTAATCTTCCAATGGCGCGCTTGGGACCACCTCGATCCCGCAAGCCAGAATACCGTCGTAACCACCGCCAATCCCGGGGATTTCACCCACATGAATGCCGTTGCGATTGATGCCGACGGCCACATCCTGCTCTCCAGCCGCAATACCAGCGAAGTGACCAAAATCAATGCCGACACTGGCGAGATCATCTGGCGACTCGGCGGCACACATAACCAATTCACCTATGTCAATGACCCGTTGAATGGCCAGCGCAACCAACATTGCATCCGGCCGCTGGGCAACAACCATTACACGCTCTTTGACAATGGCGATGGCCATAGTCCCCAGGTGTCCCGCGGCGTCGAATACGTGGTGGACCCTGTGGCTATGACAGCCACTCTAGTCTGGCAATACCCGGACCCCGCAACCACCAACATCTACTCGTTTTACATGGGCAACGTCCAGCGCCTGCCCAACGGCAACACCCTGATCAACTGGGCGGTAGGCAATTTACCCAAGCTAACAGAAGTGCGCCCCGACGGAACCAAGGCGTTCGAGATGAACTGGATCAACCAATACGAAGGCTACCGTGTCTGGCGTTGCCCGTGGCACGGGGTCGCCCTCAAACCCTATCTAATTTTGGAAGCCTATCCGGATAATGTGACGTTGATCTTCAACCAGTTCGGCGACAGCAGCGTGGTGACCTACCGCATCTATGGTGGCACCTCGCCACAGCCCACCACCCTGCTGGCCACCTCGGGCACAACGATGAAGAGCCTCAGCAACCTGACGAGTGGCCAGACGTATTACTTCCGGGTCACCGCCGTGAATAACAATGGCGTGGAAGGCCCATACTCCAACGAGGAGAACGTTGCCGTTAACATCATCAAACCCGGCCAGAATATGGTCGCCAACGGCAATTTCTCCGGCGGCACGGCGTCATGGTCCTCATCGGTCACAAGTCCGGCAGTTGCGACTTGGTCCACCGCCAGCGGTTACAGCAGTTATGCAATCACCAATGGCGGCAGCAGCACCACAAGCATCCAACTGAAGCAAACCGGTCTTCCGATGGTCTTGGGGAATACCTACGTCTTTGAGTTTGATGGTTGGACGAGCAGCGGCGCTCGAACCATCGAAGCCAAGGTGATGCAGAACGGTTCTTCTAACACCAACTACAGCAGCACAAGGATCCCGAATCTCACCGCTACCAAGCAGCACTATCGCTACATCTTCACCATGGCAGCGGCAACGGATTTGAGTTCCATGATGGTGTTCAATCTGGGGGGCTCTATCAAATCCGTCTATCTTGACAACATTTCACTGTTCAACCCGCCGCCGGGCGACCTCAACATGGACGGCAAGGTGGACCTGCTCGACCTCAAACTCATGGGCACCGATTGGCGTAAACAACAGTCGGGACTCACCCCGGACTTGGACGGAAACGGAAAAGTGGATTTTGCGGATTTCGGAATTCTTGGCGATAATTGGTCCCCCTGATCGACTCGATCAGGAGTAGCACCCATTTTTTGGGGGATTGCTCACCGGTTGCATCGCAGGCAACTAATATACTGATAGAACCAGCTGTCTGGAAAACATTCCAGTCTGTTTTCATTATCCTTGAACTTTTCCTCGTTTCAGGAGTTATTAGGTTTTCTCTGGAGTCCGAGGGGAGCCGTCGCTGCCCAACAGCGGACCCGCTAAGGATGACGACGCGGGCTGGCTAGTCCGTGAACTCGTCTCCTGAAATCGTTTTGAAAATCACCATGAAAGACCTGCTAGTTTCCCGTTTGATTCTCGCTACGCTGAGTTTGAGCTTGCTGGTGTTATCCACACCGGCCCAAGCCGCCCCGCCGGACCTCACTGCAGCAGGCGTGATCGCCGCGCTCAAAGCGGATGATCTGTTAGCAACTCCCCGCTATTCTCCCCGATACAGCCAGACCTACAACCTCGGGCCTACCGGCCTCCGCGGATGGATCTACATCTCAAGCGGAAATATGGGCCCGAACGATATCATCACCGGAGAAAGCCGCCAGATCCTGGTCACCGTGGCCAGCACGCCGGGCAGCGCCGTGCTGGCGGTGGACGACGTGATCCTCGGGGCAATGGCTGGCAGCAGCGGCACCGTGCCGCTGTTTACCACTGACAGCCGCAAGGCATTTGGCGCGGCAATCGGCGATGCCGAAATCACTGGGGCCGGCACCCTGCGGGTCAAGCGTTGGCGCGTCGGCACCACCACCGATGTCAACATTGCCATCACCATCATGGGCAACTACACCGACACCTCGCCCTACTCATGCCCGAAATCCGCGCTGATCCTGGCCAACGCCCGCACATCCTTGGTCAGCCAACTCCTTGCTGATTCTAACTTTCTAACCAGCGACTACGCCGGTTCCATCAAGGGGCTGGCTCTGTTAGCCGGGGTAACATCAGGTGATGCCAATTACGCCACGGTGCAGACCCGTCTGCAAACGTTTGCCCGCACGCTGGCCGCCACGACCCCCGTTCCATCGGGACTCTACGTCTGGGACTGGGGCTACATCGGCACGTTTCTCGGCGAGTATTACTTGAGCACGGGCGACAACAACGTGATAGCTGGGATCAACAATTACACCGTAGCCCTCGCCAAGGTCCAAAGCCGATACGGGACTTATGGTCACGGTGGCGCCCTCTTAAAAGCCGATGGCTCGTTGCATGGCACAATCCCACCCTATGGCCCGGTCAACCAAGCTGGTATTCCCGCTAACATTGCCATCGTTGTGGGTAAAAAGGCGCTGCTGGCGGCCGGCCAGGTGATGGATCCGGAGATTGATCCGGCGATCCAGCGCGGGTCTGATTTCTTCGCATGGTATGTCAACAAGGGGCCTATTCCCTATGGAGAACATGAGCCGTTCATGGAGGGCCACTCGCCAAATGGCAAAGATGCGTCGTGCGCCGTACTCTTTGGCTTGCAGGCCAACCGCAGCGTGGAAACCGAGTACTTCGCCCGCATGAGCACAGCTGGTTTCAACGGCCGCGAATACGGTCATACCGGCCAAGGATTCAGTTACCTGTGGGGAGCCATGGGTGCCAACATGGGCGGTGCCCTGGCCGTGGCCCAGTATTTGAAACCGGTGCGCTGGCACCTCGATCTGGAACGCCGCACCGACGGCTCGTTTGTCTATGATGGCCAGGAACAATTCGGCGCTGGCTCAACCGCTGACGGCACCTATCTTGGCAACAGCGGCTACTATGACATCAACCCGACCGCCAGTTATATCCTCACCTACTCGCTGCCGCTGCAACGCCTCTTTATCACCGGCAAAAATGCCATCCCCTCCAATACGCTCGACTCCACCAAGGTGGCTAACGCAATTGCCGCCGCGACCTTCGATCTGGATTGCCACAGCCTCAACACCACCCAGTTGATCGCCGCCCTGAGCGAGTTCGATCCGGTGGTGCGCAACTACGCCGCCATCGAACTGGCCACCCGCTCCATGACCTCCACAGAACTCACCACCCTCCGAAACATGATCTCTGGCACAGCTGCCAATGCCCGCCAGGGTGCCTGCCAAACCCTGGGACTTCTCAAGGATGCCACCGCCATACCCTTGATCACCCAACGCCTTGACAAGACCATCGAGCCGGACTCGTGGGTGCGTGCCAAAGCCGCCAGCGCACTGCGCGGCTATACCTCCGCCACGACCAACACGCAACGTGACCCGATGCTAACCGCCTTCACTGCCAACGCCACCGATCCGGATGTGATCGTGTGGGATGATCCCATCCAGATATCCAACGGCTACCTGGGGTTCGCCCTCTTTGGCGACTCCGTCTATGGCGGCAATAACATCGCTTCCTACACCATTAACGCCTCCAAAAGCCTCCTCTATCCGGCTGTCCAGGCCGGCTTGAAACAACCGGATTCCAAATCGCGCTTCGGAGTTGCCAGCTTTTGTAATAGCTATCTAACCCTCACGGACGTCGAGGCCCTCCTGCCGGACCTCTTTGAGGTCATCGAAACCGAGAGCCAGGCAGACACCATGTGGAGCATGAACCCCCGCGGCTCGGGCATCGCCACCCTCGCCAAATACAAAATCGCCGAAGGCATTCCAGAGGCTCTGAACATGCTGGGTGTGCCGACCGGCTTTGGCTGGGGCAGTGACGGCTTTCAGATCCCCGGCCTCAATGCCCTGGCGGCCTATGGGGATGCCGCCCGCTGGACCTTGCCCACGTTGAAGAGTTATCTCGGTATCTGGGACCCAACGTCATCCCAATACTCCACCCTCGTTAACACCATCGCAAGCATCCAGGCCGCCATCACCGGCCCCACCCAGGTCCCAGGCTTGGCTGTGGCCAACCCGCAAGTCGTGGCCACCACCGGCACCAAGGCTATCATCCTAACAGGCACTTCGCCCCGGTCTGCCGTCGCTTTTGCCAACGTGACCGCGCCTACCCACGGCACGCTCACCGGCACTGCCCCGAATCTAACCTATACTCCGGCCGCCGGCTATACCGGCCTTGACGGCTTCTCATTCCAGGTGACTGATGCGCTCACCACATCGGCCCCTGGCACAGTGAGCATCATTGTGGGTACCGCCGGCACGGGGTTGAAAGGCGAGTATTTTGATAACAACGACTTCACCAACCTGAAAGTCACCCGCACCGACGCACAGGTGAATTTCGACTGGGGCACCGGCTCGCCAGACCCCTCGATCGGCGCTGATACATTCAGCGTTCGCTGGAGCGGTCTGTTACTGGTGCCAGAAACCGCTAACTATAAGTTCTCAACACTTAGCAGTGATGGTGTTAGGTTATATATCAACGGAGTGCAGGTGATCGGTGACTATGTGGACCAGACGACCAACTGGACGGACGGCGCGTCGGTCTATCTAATGGCCGGCCAGGTGGTGGACCTGCAAATGGAGTATTATGAAAATACCGGCTCTGCCGTCGCAAAACTCAAATGGACCGGCCCCTCCTTCGCCGGTGCCAACGGAAGCATTATCCCGAGGGAGTGGCTCTATGACGGCACCGGGGTGACCAATCGCACACCCTATGCCCATGCTCAAAGCGTATCCTTGGTGCAAAATACCGCCCAAGCGATCACTCTAACTGGCAGTGGCGGCACCCTGGCCTACACGGTCGTCAGCCAGCCTGCCCACGGCGCTCTAACCGGATCCGTGCCCAACCTGACATATACCCCGGCCGCCAACTTCAACGGGCCTGATAGCTTTAGCTTCCTCGTCAATAATGGCACCAGCAACTCATCGCCAGCCACCGTGTCCATCTCCATCTGGGCCGGCCAGCCCGTTTCCTGCACGTGGTCGAGCGCCACTTCGGGCAACTGTAGCGTCGCAGGAAATTGGGCATCGGTTGCCCCTGCCGCCACCGGCCAGGTCTACTACAGTCTCAATTTTGCCCCGGCGGGCACCTACACCGTGACCCATGACTTGAACAACGGTTTTTTGCTCAACCAACTCAATGTGACTGGCGCGCTGACGCTTGCTGGCACCAACAGTCTGGCCTTCACAGCCAACGGCACCTTGCTGCCACAGTTCAATCAGAACAGCTCCAGTATGGTGACCGTCAATACTCCGCTGAGCCTCACCGCCATGACCAGCTTCGGCGGCACTGGTGGCGGGGAGGTGGACCTTGCCAGCTCGATCTCGGGCACCGGTGGCCTGACCAAAGCAAACGCTGGAATGCTGAAAATCTATGGTCTAACGCCGAACACCTACAGTGGTGGAACCATCGTCAACAGCGGCACGCTTCACCTGGGCACCATGGTCAGTGACATCAGTCCGCTTTGTGCAAATCCTGTTGGAACAGGATCGGTAACACTTAACAGCGGCACCATCGAGTTTGATAGAGTAACCGTCACAAATGCCCTCGCGATCAATGGCGGCACTCTCTACAGCAATAACGGTTGGGGCTCCACGTGGAGCGGTCCAATCACCCTGAATGCCAGCGTCACCGTCGATGCGGCCTGGAACTTGACCCTGAGCGGCAACATCAGCGGTGCCGGTGGCATCACTAAGACAGGCGGCAATCCCTTGCTGCTATCCGGTATCAACAGCTTCTCCGGAGCTAATAGAATCACGGCCGGCACGCTGTCCTGCTCGAAGGCCGCTGCCCTTGGCACCGGCCCCATCGATATATCTAACGGGGCTATCGTTGCCCTCAATTTCACCGGCACCCGGACCATAGCCTCGCTCACGTTCAATGCCGGCTCATCCTTGCCGCCCGGAACCTATGGCTCCACTGCCTCGCCTGCAATTAACAAGACCGACAGCTACTTTTCCGGCCCCGGCACGGTGACTGTCCTCCCCACGACCACCACCGAGCTTTCTCTAACCAGCGGGAGCACCCCGTCCAATTCCGGCACGCCACTCATTTTCACATCAACGGTCACCGGCAACTCACCAACCGGCAACTTGGCATTCTACGACGGCACGTCGCTGCTAGGAACCAGCACCTTGAACGCGTCGTATCAAGCAACTTTCACCACCAACAGCCTGGCCATCGGGCCTCACAGCATCACGGCCCAATATGCGGGCAATGCGACCCATGCAACCAGTACCTCCGCCGCCATGGTCATCGAGATCACCAGCATGTTGCCTCCTGCGCCGTCTAATCTGCTTGCCGCGCCCGGCAGCAATCACATCGGCCTGACTTGGACGGTCTCAGCTGCTGCCACCAGCTACTATGTGAAACGCTCGCTGACCAGCGGCGGCACCCTCACCGTGATCGGCAATCCCAGCAGTGCAAGTTATGACGATCTAACAGCCGCCAATGGCAGCACCTATTATTATGTGGTGTCTGCCATCAATGCCGCCGGGGAAAGCGCTAACTCCAACCAGGTCAGCGCCATTCCCGCCGTCCAACCATCGACCACCACTCTGGTGTCCTCACCGGTCGATACCGGCTCCTATGGCACGGCGCTTACCCTCACCGCGACGGTCACAGCGGGCGCCACCGGAACAGTGACCTTCAAGGAGGGTTCCACGGTGTTAGGCATAGCCACCTTGAATTCAGGAACCGGCACCTTCAGCACCAGCGCCCTCGCAGTGGGAAACCACTCAATCACCGTCACTTACAGCGGCGACGCAACCTTCAACGGCAGCGTTTCCGCGCCGATTGCATATATGGTGACCGCAAAAACCCTGACCATCACCGGCGTCACCGCAACTAGCAGGTTTTATGACAAGACCACCGCCGCCACACTAACAGGCGGCACGGTTTCCGGCGGCCTGGTCGCCAGCGAAACGCTAACCATCATTCCCGGCAACGGCACTTTCGCCAGCCCGGACGCGGGCACTTGGCCGGTCACTGCCAGCGGCTATTCCCTCGGCGGCCCATATATCGGCAACTATGTGTTATCTGCCCAACCCTCCGTGCCTAACGCAACCATCACCCAACTGCCTGTCGTGCTAGCAGGCAGCCGGTCCTATGACGGAACCGCGACGGCGTCGGCCAGCGATCTGACGATCCAGAACAATCTCGACGGCAGCAACCTGTCGTTGTCAGGCACTGCGACATTGGCCGCCAAGGACGCCGGGACGCTGGGGGTTCTATCAAATCTCGTTACGCCGGTCCAGGTGCAAAACGCCACCGGCAGCAGCGGGACAGGCAGCGTGACGAGTTTTAATGTGAATCTGGCCACCCCCCCGGTTTCCGGCGACACACTGATCGCGGTAATTTCCACTCGTGGCACCAGCACAGGCAGAGTCTCCGGAATCACCCAAACCGGCACCCTCTGGTCACGCGCCACCCAAGCGGCCAATTCCAGTGGCACAACCACGGAAATTTGGTACACCTCGAATGTTCCGGCCGGACTTGGCTCACAGATCACCATCAGCCAGGCTTCGCTGCGCTCGGCCGCCGTGGTCGTGGAATACAAGGGCATCCTAACGGGAATCTCGCTGGATCAAATCAGCACAGCCACCGGCAGTAGCAGTGCTGCGGTCACCGGCACCAGCGCCACCACCACGCAGGCCAATGAATTGTGGATCAGCGGAATCGGTATCGCCGATGGCAGAAGATCCTTGAATGGCCCTTACGGTAACTCTTTCACCGTGGTCGCCTCCCCGAAATCTGGCGGCACTTCCTCCGACGCCATGATCTATGCGCTGGTGAAGATCGTCAGCACCATCGGTACCGCCAGTTCCGGCGGCACCATCAGCACCTCGGATGCATGGGCCGGCGCAATCGCCACCTTCAAGGTCGCTTCCACCAGTACCTTGGCTCTAACAGGAGCAGCGGCAGTTAACTACACCCTAGCAGGCTCGACCGGCTCAGTGACGATCACTCCCAAGACACTGACGGTGACAGCGGTGAGTTCAACCAAGACCTACGACGGCACGTGCACCGCCGCAGGTACCCCGACGTACACGCCGCCGCTGCTTGCTGGTGATATGGCCACCGTCCTCTCGCAGGTGTTCCAGACCCCCGACGCCGGCACCGGCAATAAGGTGATAGTTCCTAACATATCCATCAACGACGGCAACAGTGGAGCCAACTATGCGGTGACACTGGCAAACTGCATGACCGGCACCATTGAAAAGGCGTCTGCCACCGTCACTCTCGGCGATCTCGTAAAAACCTACGACGGATCGCCGAAAGCAGCCTCGGCCACCACCCATCCAGGCGGCAAAACGGTCAATTTCACCTACGAAGGATCTAGTACACCGCCCACAGATATCGGCAGTTACCTGGTTCTCGCCACTATCGCGGACCCCAATTTCTCCGGCACAGCCACCGGCACCCTGACCATCGCCGCGGAGCCGCTCGCAGTATGGCGGAGCGCCAATTTCACCGCCGCTGAGATCAGCACCGGTCTCGCCTCTGACAATATGGACGCCGACGGCGATGGTCTCACCAATCTAGCTGAATATACACTTGGTACCGATCCTCGCAGTTTCAGCCCGCAACCGCTTGCCATCGCGGCTGCCGCAGGCAACCCGTTCACCCTCAGTTTCGTCGCTCTCCGCGCGACTGGAGACGGATATACGGGCCTCACACGCAGATACACCGTGGAGTGCACTGCCGACCCCGTCTCTCCTACCTCATGGCAACCCATCACTGGCTACACTGACATCGTCGGTAACGACCAGACAGTCGGGATCACTCAGCCCGCCACCGATGCCAGCAGATTCTATCGTCTCAACGTGCGTGTCGAATAGTCCCGGTTCCTCTCTGTTCATCTTGCCTGCTCCTAGAGTCCTTGCAGTACCCTGAAAAACGCTGGTTCGAATCCGTCTTGTCAGACCCTTACGCGCAAATCCCTGGCACTCCACAGCAATCCCTTCACGCCACTGCCAAAGCCCCGCATCGCCCTCGCTCCATCGTTGCGCTTCGCGCTGAATCGCTCCCGGGCCCGGGCAAACGCTTCGTTCACAAACTCCTTACTGCCAATCACCGCACCATCCGTAAAATATCTAACCCGACAATGCAGCATTTGGGCAATTCCCATATCCTTCAAGACCGTGCCGTTGTCTCTATTTTCTAAAATCTCGGCCGTGTTCCGCGTGTTTTGGCTCATACGATCTCCCTCTCCAGCCACGTCGGCTCCACCCGCCTTAGCTGGCCCAGGCTTGCGTCCCAAGGCCAAGCCCATCAAGCGCCGGTATAGGCGTGAGACCTCCTGCCATCTCTCCGCCTCGAACCCCACTCCCTGATCGCAAAAATAGGCCCGCACCAAGCCCTCGCGGGCCTTTTTTCCGTTCCCTTTGTTCCCGCCGCCTACCGCTTCCCCATAACTGGACCAGCGGTAATCCGCCGGGTCTTTGACCATCCCCGCCCGCACCGGATTGAGGTCGATATAGGCTGCCATCGTCCGCGCTGCCACCCCACTTTCCACGATCACGCTCTTGAACCGCTCTTCCCACAAGGTTCCCGTCCGCGAATGCATCCGGTTGAACCACCGCGTGAAGCGAATCAACAAGCCCTTCATGAACTCGCTCAAATCATGCATACGGTAGGTGAATCGGGTGTGAATCGCTGCCACCCGTGCCACGTCCGCTCCTTCGTTCTCGCCAAAAGCGCACTTCCTCGCCTCCGCCAATTCCGCCGCCACACCCGCCACCACTTCCTCCGAATATAGCCCGCCCAGACGTTGCAGCAACTCCTCATCACTCAACCCGCCATCCGCCATCGGCGGTACCTCCAGCAGTAAATGG
>CAIQXC010000888.1 GCA_903875675.1 Akkermansiaceae bacterium | reverse complement strand
GGCGCGGTCTGCCTCATTGCGCGGCGTCACAATCTCGGACTGACCCGGTCGCCGCCGGTCCAGCTCGACTTGAATCTGCGCCTCGCTCACGGGAATCCGCGACGGACAGCCGTCAATGACCACCCCCACGCCGCCGCCGTGCGACTCGCCAAAGGTGTGAATGCGGAAAATTTCGCCAAACGTGGACGCCATGCCGGAGGATAAGACCAAGCCACCCGCTGGGCAAGCGCGAAGGCTGGCAGCGCGAAGGCTAGCTGCCCTTGCTGTCGGGCAAGTCCCCCACCCTTCTCATGCGTTGTCGGGCACATTTGCATTTGCCAAAGGATGATTGGCGGGCATATTCGGCTGCTTGAAAGCTGAAACATCCCACCATTTATCCCCTCCGAAAAGAATGCCATGAGCACCAACAATGACTCCACAATGAAGCTAGGCCTGTTTGGCTGGAACGAACTCATCACCTCGGATACTGACGCCGCCAAACAGTTCTACGCAGCTGCGTTTGGCTGGACCTCTGAAACCATGCCCGTGGCCCCTGGTTGGGACTACACCCTCTTCAAACTCGGAGATGCCACGGTTGGCGGCATGATCGGTATCACCCCGGAGATGGCCTCGTACCAACCGCAGTGGCTCAGTTATGTCTTCAGTGACGACGTGGCAGCAGATCTTGCCAAGGCCGAGGCTGCAGGTGCCACGATTCTTAAAGAGGCGATGGAGATTCCTAACACCGGAACCATGGCCATCATTCGGGACCCGCAGGGCGCGGTCTTCGCACTCTGGAAATGCACGAAAAATCCCGCGTGACTGGGTACAAGACCTGAAAAAGAGGACGGCTGAAGCCCCACTCAAGCGTCGTGTAACGCATCATCCTACAGCCTGAAGGTCTAAGCGCAGGCGAAGCCATAGCAAGCGGGAATCACACTAGAGCCGTTCAACAAGGTGGTATTCGTGTTCGCAAAAGACCGGATTGAAAATTGGGTTGAGTTCCTGAGGACAGGAGTTACCGACGACTCGAAATGAGTTATGGTTTGTTCCCATTCAGGTACACGGCTTGTTTTCCATGGTTGATCACGACGGCAAGATGATGCCAGACACCCGGTTTCAAGACATTGGGAAAACTGCACTGGCGGTCACCAACGATCAACCGCAAACTGAGTTTGGGCCACGAATCCACTAGAAAACCGTCACCCGTGCCGGCAGTAAGCTTGTCAATGATGCGGCCGGATTCGTCCTCAGCGGGCTGAATCCATGCCTCAAACGAAACGGCAGCCCCGAAATCCTCAGCTTGGGTTGGCAGTGGGTCCCCGGCCGTAGGATTGAGCCATGAACCCACCACATTTTCCCCGCCGACCGCTTTACGGCGGTCGCCTGCAGCCAGCTCGCTGATCCTAGCTGCCGTTAGGCCGCCGCGAAACATGGTGACCCGACCGATCTTTCCCCGGAAACGATTGCCCCCGGCATGGTCGGATCCGGCACGCAGAGGGTGGGCATTGGCTGGCACCACCGGCCCGGCGGCAACCTGCTGCGGCACTCCGATGACGACATTGGCGCGGCGCGTGGCGGGCTCAATCTCCCACGACTGCAGCTTGCCGTCCTTGACGCAACCGCTCACCACTGCGTTGCCGCTCAGGTGCAGCTTGAAATCCACATCCCAGTTAGCAGGCCAAGCGGGCAACAAGAAAATCTTGCCGCCACCTTCCTGCACCAACATCCGTTGCAAGGCAACTGAGCCGGAACCTAACTGGTCCAAATCCGGGCAGGAATCCGGCCCCTCGCGGCCATACATCGGGAAACGGCAGATCGGCGTGGCAATTCTAGCGCGCTGGACCAGGCCGCGGGCGGCTTCCGTGGCGTTGCCAGCACAGGCCCAGTCGATCTGGTCTTGGCTCCAGCAAGCGCAGCCAAAAGAGTCCTTGTGGCTGCGATATTTCATCGTCCAGTCCACAATCCCGGCACTGCCCAAGGCGATGCCGAAACAACGGAACGGGAAAACCGGGTAAAGCTCGCCGTTTTCACAGTTGCATGCTTTCTCAAATTTTTCAGCTGGCATGATCGCCTGCTTGCCGTCGATGGTTTTCAAGAACACCTCAGGGATTTCCGACCTGAACTTCTGCCAACACGTCTGATCGTCCGTGCTGCCGGCATGCATAGCCAGCAACTCGTCGAGGCAAAACCGCAGGCCACTGACGTCTGGAGCCGGGTTGACAGAGATCCACCAGGTCTCGAGCACCTGGGCTGGATCGAGCCGCAGCTTGCCGTCGCTGCCGCGCTGATAGTGCTTATCAAAGAACAACAGCACCTCGCGGGCAAACGGTACCAATACGTTTTCGCGAAACGCGGTGTCACCACTGAAGTTGACGTAATCGAGCATCATGGCTGTCGTTTCCAAACCACTGGTAAAATAGTAATCATGGTACCAGCCCTCGTACTTCTCACCCGGCCGGGTCTTGAGCGGCAGCCATCTCGGGTCAGGACAACTCTCCCGCTCCCCTCCGGTCGGCTCGATGTTCTCGCGAAAGTAGGCCCCGTCATGACCAAACCATGCCTTGGTGATGGCCCGGCGCATCTCTAACCGGCTTGAGTAGTAGTCAAAAAACGGCTGCATCAAATCGAAATCGCCGCTGGCCAGCATCGGCCAATAGAGCAAGCGCTGGTTCTGATAGGTAAAGCGCCGGCCCCAGAGCCGGTCATCCTCATGAGTTAGAAATCCGCCGTCCGGCTGTTTGACTGCGAGCGGCCGATTGTCCGTTAGCTTCAACTGCTGGGTGAAGAGCCCGCCGTTGAACTTCGCCTGAACACGACCCCGGCTCTGACAAGCCATCAGAAACCGGTAGATAGAGTAGTTCTGCGCCACCAGCGCCCCCCCATCCTCATCTTCCCGCTGACTCGAAGCGGCTTGGCCGGAGAGTCGGCCGCGCGACTCGGCCGGGACCGTGTTGTCGGATACTGAGATCCAGCTCCGGTTCCAGAACGCCGACCACCAGCGACAATGATTTTGCCAGTCGGCCTTTGCGTCTGCCGGCTTGGCCGCCAGCCCCTCAATGGCCTCGACCCACTTGGCCGGCTCCGCCACCTGCATCGTCAGCGCGTGAATCCGGATATCGACCGATTTCCCCTTGCCGGTCAGCACTCCGTTCTTCAACGCCAACGTCGGCGACTCTATCAGATTTCCAAAGGTATTGAATCGAAACGGGTCGGCGAACTTTGCAGCCATTGACTCCACGTTATAGGCCTTCAGGTCGTCGGCGTGGATGCTGCGATCACCAACCGCGTAATACCACAGGATGCGACCATTGCGTTCCAGCTTCACGTCCTGAGTCGGCTCTTTGGCCGGCATTGCCGCAGGCAATGTGTAAGCGCCATAGTTGTGCGCACAGTGATCGAACCGATGCCAGAACTCCGGCTGGGCCGTCACGCTCATCTCCTCCGGCCCGGTGATCTCAACGTGATAGACCGGCCGGTTAGCATCTGCCCAGACTCGCAGCGTCACGCCCGCCGCATCGATCCGGATCGAACCGGTCGCCAAGTCAAGCGTTTGACGAAACGGTTTTCCTGCTAGAAACGGGTTGGGCGAAAGCGAGATCCGGACCCGGCCGGTCTTGAAGATATCCCCCTGATAGGTATAGGCGTCGTTCTTGGCCAGCAGCAGATAGAGGTCGCCGTTTTCGATCGCATAAACGCCAGCTGCAATATCGCCGTTGCCTAGCGGCATCACACCCGAGGCGTCTTTCGAGGGACTTTCCCAGACGACGCTGTACCGCTCCGTGTCAGCCGCCCGTGCAGTTTCGCAAATGCTTGGGGCAATCATCCATGCGGCAACCACAACCTTCAATAATCTGTTTGTCACCATATATGTGGGGGAAAAAATGGCGTCCTTTGAAGGTCACGCGAAACGGTTAGGGCTGAGCAGATGCAGGTCGAAGCCGGGGGGCTCGGCGTCTAGCAGGCGTGCGGCGATGGCGGCGGTGACCGGGGCAAGGCTCAGGCCCATCATGGCGTGGCCGGTGGCAACCAGCAGGTTGCTGGCGGCGGCGCTGCGGCCGAGGTAGGGCATGCCATCGGGTGAACAGGGGCGGAGGCCGTGCCAAGGAGTGAGGCCGTCGAAATGGGAGCGTTTGAAGTTAGGGAAATAGCTGGATGCGGCTCGCAAAATCCCCTCGACCCGGCGCGGACTGATGGACTCGCTGGTGCCACTCATTTCCATGGTGCCGCCAAAGCGCAAGCTGCCACCCATTGGCGTGACGGCCACCCGAGCCTCAGTTAGAATGGAACACAGCGCGGGCAGTTCCACCGGATTTGGCAGGGTCACGCTGTATCCCTTGCCCGCTTGCATCGGCAGCCGCAAGCCGAGTTGGCGAATCATGCCGTCTGACCAAATTCCGCCGCTGATGACAAATTCGTCGGCATCAATATCGCCGCCGCTGGTTTTCACTGCACGCAGTTTGCCGGACTCGCGAGCCCAACCGGTGACCTGCGTGTTCCATAGGAAACGCGTCCCTTGTTGGGCAGCGCGCCGTTGTTGGTAGGCGATGAAAAGTTCCGGGCTCAGGTGGCAGTCCATCGGATAGTGGACGGCCCCTGCCACGGCCATCGCAATCCCAGGATCGAGGCGGGCGGTGGCTGCGCCATCCAATACCTCGGCGGGCACACCCAGCGCCCTCGCCTTGGCTGCCATCGCGGCCTCCTCGTCGAGCGTGTGGCTCTCTTTGCACAACATCATCAGACCTTTGCTGACCAAACCGATATCTTCGCCTCTGGCCGCAAGTTCCTGATAGCCCTGGCGGCTCGCGAGGTGCAAGTCGCGCAGCAGAGGTGCACAACGCTCGACATGGGCACGGGTGGCGGAGCGCACGAAGCGCAAGCCCCAGCGGATGAGGTCCAGATCGAGGCGCGGTTTGATATAGAATGGCGATTCGGGATTCCACATCCATTTGAGGCCCATGGCCACCATACCGGGCGCGGCCATCGGCACGAAGTGACTGGGCACCACCATGCCGGCGTTGCCGAACGAACAACCGCCACGTTGTTCGGCGTGTTGTTCTATCAGGGTCACCCGGTGGCCGCGGCGGCTGCACGCCTCCGCCACGGACAGCCCGATGATCCCGCCACCCAAAACGACAATGTGCTTGGCCATGTTCGCTGGATCAGCCCGTAAAGTAGATATAGGCACCGAAGATAAACACCAGGATCACCAGTGAACCCAGCACATCCATCCAATTCCAGCTAGCACGGGTCTCCGCTTTGTCGGCGGCACTGGCCGTGGCGAACGTCAGCCCTTGAATCTGTGGCTGGTTCGGCTCGTCTGTCATGTAACTAACCACGACCATGACCACTGCCGAGATGACGGTGATGAGGATGCTGAAGTATTGGAAGTTGATGTTGTTGACGATCCACAAGAACGAGCCGTGCGGATATTCAGCGAACATGCGCAGCGTGATCGGGGTGTCCACCGCCATCCGGAAGATGCCGACGATGAAGCCGACGACCATCGCCCAGAAGCAGCCTTGTTTGTTGAGGCGTTTCCAAAACACTCCGAAGAAGAAGACCACGAAAATCGGCGGGGCCAGATATCCTTGGACGGATTGCAGATATTCATACAAACCATGCGCGCCCTTGACCACCGGGATCCACAGCAGCGCGATGAGCACCATCACCCCCGTGGCAAGGCGGCCCATGCGCACCAATTCCGACTGGCTAGCCTTGGGCCGAAGTTTCTCATAAATGTCCACCGTGAAGAGCGTCGAGCAGGCATTGAACACGCCGGCCAGTGAACCCATCAAGGCCGATAGCAGCCCGGCCACCACGATGCCGCGCAGGCCCGGCGGCAGAAGATATTGCACCATCAGCGGGAACGCACCTTGCGAACCGCCGGGTTTATTGAACTCAGCCGCCAGCTCGGGCACCAAGCCTTTTTTGACCAGCGCATAACAAATCAGACCGGGAATAATGAACAAATAGACCGGGAATAATTTGAGAAATGCCGCAAATATACTTCCTTCGCGAGCCACCTTTTGGTTAGGAGCACCAAGTGCGCGTTGCACGATGTATTGGTCGGTACACCAGTACCACAGACCGATGACGGGTGCGCAGATGGCCATGCCGAGCCAGGGGAAGTTGTTATTGAAATACCACGCCTGTTTGACGATTGCGCCGGAGGCGTCCAGTTCCTTGATGGGAGCCCATGAGGCGATCTGGCCCACTGGCACCAGAGGTTTCCACAGGTTGAACATGTCCGGGCCGCAGATGTGCCGCAATTCGCCCCAACCGCCCAGCTTGTTCAGGCCGTAGAACGTCAGGACCGCCGAGCCTCCGATGAGCACCACCACTTGAACCGCGTCGTTGTAGGCCACCGCACGCATGCCGCCGATGATTGTGTACAAACCCGTGAGAATAATCACAGAGATGGAGCCGATCCAGAAACTGTCAATAACCACAGAACCGATAGTGATTTGCAACTCCGGCAGCAAGGTGCCGAAGACAATGCCGCCGGCAAAGATGCCAACCGCGATTTTTGATAGAATAAAGGTGATGATCGAGACGATGGACAGCACATAGCGCGAGCCGACTGAGAACCGGCGTTCTAGAAACTCCGGCATCGTGAATACCTGCGAGCGCATGTAAAATGGCACGAACACCCACGCCAGCACCAGCAGGCACCAAGCGTGCAATTCATAATGAGCCAGCGCCACACCGTCCTTGGCGCCGGATCCGGCTAGCCCGACGATGTGCTCGGAGCCGATGTTAGACGCAAAGATCGACGCGCCGATGACCCACCAGCCGAGGTTGCGCCCGGCTAGGAAATAGTCGGCTGCGGTGTCTTTATTTTTTCGAACCACCCACCAGGCAACGCACAGGAGGACGGTGAAATAGGCGGCAATCATCAGCCAGTCGATGCCGGCCATGCGGCTGCTCACGGCAGCCAGTGGAATTCCAAGGATATAGGGTTGCATGTTAGCGTTTTGTTGTTTCGGGGGTTTGAGAGTGGAGGTGATATGTCAGCCCGGCTGCCCATAGTAGGCAGCGGCTCCGTGCTTGCGATAGAAATGTTTATCTAATAAATACGCGGGTGCTGGCGGCGTGTGTGGCCTGAGGGCCAGGGTCTTGATGGCCAAATCCGCGACAATCTCCAAGGCCAGGGCGGTTTCCACCGCCTTGGCACCGCTGGCGGCCCAGGCAAAGGGACCGTGGTTTCTAACGAGCACAGCCGGCACCTCCAGCGCGTTGAGCGTGGCGAAGCGTTCGACGATCACCTCGCCGGTGGCCCATTCGTAGTCACCGGCCACTTCCGCTGGGGTTAGAGCGCGGGTCACCGGCACCGCACCGTTGAAGTAATCGCAGTGGGTGGTGCCGAAGCACGGCAAGTCGATACCGGCCTGGGCGAAGGCCACGGCATTTCTCGAGTGGGTATGGACCACGGAACGGATGCCCTCGAAGGCGAGCAACAGGCCGCGGTGCGTCGGGGTGTCCGAGGACGGCCGCAACGTGCCGCTTACCAACTTGCCGGCGAAGTCGATGACCACCATGTCCTCGGGCCGCAGTTTGTCATAGTCCACGCCCGAGGGCTTGATGGCAAAGACGCCCAGCGCGCGGTCGGCGACGCTGACGTTACCGAACGTGAGATCGACCAATCCGGTGGCGGGCAGAGCGCGGTTAGCCTCGCAGCATTCTTCCTGGATAGAGCGGTAGGATGGCATGGTTGGCGCGATAGATGTTAGCCCTGGATGCCCTGGGCGAGATGATAATAGAGGTCGGAGTTGCGGAGTTGGTCTTTGAAGGAGCGCAGGCGGGTGTCGCGGTCGATCACCGCCAACTCGATACCTGCGATCTCGGCAAAGTCTTCCAGATGTTCGGTGGCCAAGGCAAGCGAAAGCACCGTGTGATGCGCGCCGCCCGCCAACACCCACGCGGCGGTGGCCGTCTTGAGGTCCGGCTGGGCGTGCCACAGCGCACGGGCAACCGGCAGCTTCGGCAGGGGTTGGGCTGGCGGCAGGCACTCGACCTCGTTGACGAGGAGGCGGAAGCGGTTGCCCAGATCGATGAGTGAGGCATTGACGGCCGGGCCTGCGGCACTATCGAAAACGAGGCGGCAAGGGTCTTGTTTGCCACCGATGCCCAGCGGATGGACTTCGAGGGTGGCTTTGCCGTCGGCAATCGACGGGCAAATTTCCAACATGTGGGCACCGAGCACCAAGGCGCCGGATGGGTCGAGATGATAGGTGTAATCCTCCATGAACGAGGTGCCTCCCTCCACGCCTTCCGCCATGACTTTCATCACCCGCAGTAAGCCGGCCGTTTTCCAGTCGCCTTCCGCACCAAAACCATAACCGTCGGCCATCAACCGCTGCACCGCCAGCCCCGGCAGTTGCGTCAGCCCGTGCAAATCTTCAAAGGTGGTGGTGAAGGCACCAAAGTCACCTTCCGTTAGAAATGAGCGCAGGCCCAGTTCGATGCGTGCTGCATCGCGCAACGAATTGCGCCGTTCGCCACCTGCCCGCAGCGGGGCTGCCACAGCGTAGGTGTCATCGTACTCGAGGCAGAGCGCGTCCACTGCGGCGTCACTGGCGGCGGCGAGATGGGCGGCGAGGTCGCCGACGCCATAGCCATTGACGGCCCAACCGAAACGCATCTGCGCGGAAACCTTGTCGCCCTCGGTCACCGCCACCTGCCGCATGTTGTCACCGAAGCGGGCGATCTTGAGGGATTGTCCGGCCTGCCAGGCACGGGCCACCCGCATCCAAGCGGCAAGGCGGGCGGTGACATCCGGGTCCTGCCAGTGACCGACGATGACCTTGCGCGGCAACCGCATGCGGGCACCGATGTGACCGAACTCGCGGCCGCCGTGGGCGGTCTGGTTCAAGTTCATGAAATCCATATCGATGCTGGCCCATGGCAGGTCGCGGTTGAACTGGGTGTGCAAATCGGCCAACGGCTTGCGCAGCGCCTGCAAGCCGGCGATCCACATTTTGGCTGGCGAAAACGTATGCATCCAGGCCACCAAGCCGATGCACTCAGGCGAGGAGTTGGCATCCAGACAGAGCCGGGTGATTTCATCCGGAGTGGTTAGCACCGGCTTGAACACGACCTTGCAGGGCAGCGCGCCGGACGCGTTGAGGGCGGCGACGACGTGCTGCGAGTTGGCGGCCACCTGTTGGAGAGCCGCGGGGCCGTAGAGGTGTTGTGAGCCGGTGATGAACCAGACTTCGGGAAGGGCGGATGAGGACATGATGTTAGGTTAGCGGTGATGGGTGGTGTTGAAATCAGGAAAAATATCTTCTGCTAGCCATTGCCTCCTGTTTGATGGACAGCAGGTCCTTCATGACGTTGCCGAGAGCGGCGCAGGATGTCATACCGCCGAAGGCGTCGTGAAGTTCGTGGTAGAGGTAATACAAATCGTCATAGACGGCAGAGGCCGCCGGATTTGGCCGATAGGTGAGTTCTTTGACGCCGGTCATGGCGGCCTGCGCCTCGCTGAATCCCGGATAGGCACCGGCCACCACTGCGGCTCCGATGGCTGCGCCGAGCGCACAACTTTGCGCCGAGCGGGACACCAACATTTCGCAAGCGGTCACGTCGGCGTAAATTTGCATCAGCACCGGATCTTTTTCGGCGATACCGCCGGAGCACACGATGCGCGCCACCGGCACGCCGTACTGCTTCAGTCGCTCAAGGATGGCCCGCGCGCCGAAGGCCGTCGCCTCGATGAGCGCGCGGTAAATTTCGGCACGACTGGTGTGCAGGGTTTGTCCTACCAACAAGCCGGTTAGCCGCTGGTCCACCAAAACCGTGCGGTTGCCGTTGTTCCAGTCCAGCGCCAGCAGGCCGCTCTGGCCGGGGCGCATCGCAGCGATTTCGCTGGTTAGGGATTGGAACAACGAGGAGTCTCCGTCGCAAACCCCCTCGACCCACCACTTGAAAATGTCACCGACGGCGGACTGGCCGGCCTCAATGCCGTAGAAGCCGGGGAGGATGGCGCCTTTGACGATGCCGCAGATGCCGGGGATATCGGCGGGTTGCTTGTCGGCGGCGATGACCCCGCAATCGCAAGTGGAAGTGCCGATGACCTTGACCAAGGTGCCCTCGGTGACGCCGCAGCCGATCGCGCCGTAATGGACGTCCATTTCACCGATGGCCACCGGAATGCCGACGGGCAGGCCGAGCTTGGCAGCCCATTCCGGGCAGAGTGTGCCGGCCGCCACCGATGCGTCGTAGGCGGTGTCGTAAAGGCGTTCGCGCAGGGCCGCGAGCTGCGGGTCAAGCGCTGCTAGAAACTCTGTGTCGGGCAGGCCGCCCCATTCTTCGGCATACATCGCCTTGTGGCCGGCCATGCACACGCCGCGGCGGATTTGCCGCGGGTCGCTCACACCGCACAACACCGCTGGCACAAAGTCCGCGAGTTCGACCCATGAATACGCCGCTGCAAAAACCTCCGGATCGGTTTTCAGGCAATGCCAGAGTTTTGCCCAGAACCACTCCGACGAATAGGTGCCGCCAATTTTCGCTAGATACTGCGGCCGCAGTTGCTTGGCTATCGCCGTGATCGCCTCCGCCTCGGGAATGCCCGTGTGGTCTTTCCACAGCCAGCACTGCGCCGCCAGCCGCTCGGAAAATTCCGCCGCAAACGCCAGCGGCACATTGTTCGCATCCACCGGTAGCGGGCTCGAGCCCGTCCCATCCATCCCGATGCCGATCACCTGCGCCGGTGAAAATCCCGCTTCCGCCGCTTGCGCCGCTGCCAGCGCCCCGCGCGTCGCCTCCTCTAACACCCGCAAGTAATCCGCCGGATTTTGCCGCGCCAAATGGTGGTCCGCCAGATCCAGCAATACCCCCTGCTGCCCCGACGCGTACCCGACCACTGCGGTGCCGATTTCCCGCCCGTCCGCACAATCAACCACCAACGCCCGTGCCGAGTTGGTGCCGTAATCAAGTCCTATCGTGTAGCGCATTCCTACCTCCTACCCGCCCCTCCCACCCAGTGCCTAGGGCGTTTGTGTAGGACAGTCATCTTGGGCGGGATTTTTCGCCAGACGGCTGACCCGCAACCGCTCGGCGGTTAGAAGCGCCTTGAAGCGGGCGTAATCTTCCTCGGGGGTGGCGGACAGCAGCCGATAGGTATAACTCGGCCAATGGCGCATTTCCTCGATGGCGTTGGCCATGCGCAAGGCAATGGTGGCCTCGCTGTCGGTGCCGCGGCCGGTCAGGCGGGCCAGCAGTTCGGCGTCACTGGGAGGCATGACAAACAGATCGACCCGGGCCCGCTGGATCTCCGGATCGGTGCAAGAACGCACATGGGCCGCGCCTTGCACGTCGATGTCCATCACCACATCGGTCCCAGCTCCCAGGTGGCCTAGCACTTCCGAGCGCAGCGTGCCGTAGTGGTTGCCGTGCACCAACGCGTGTTCCAAAAAATCCCCGGCGGCAACCCGGGCCTCAAACGCATCCTGCGATAAAAAATGGTAATCTTGGTCGGCGATCTCACCGGGCCGCGGTTGGCGGGTGGTGCAGGAAATCGAATAGTGCGCCGCCTTGTCTGCTGCCAAGCGGCGGCACAGCGTGGTTTTGCCCGACCCCGAGGGGCCGGACACAACCAAAAGAATCCCAGTGCGCGGCGGCATGCTCGAAGTGTGACAACAGAAACGGCGTTGGGGAAATCATTTCTCGGATTTCCCTCAATCAGTTCGTGGCATGAAAAAATTTCGGCCTAGCGGTGGCTACCGCGACACATGCAGCTTCCAGACCGCCACGATCATCTATGACGCCACCGTCTGGTTTTGCGAGAAGTTTGTGGATTACCGCTCCCGCACCGTGGATCAAATGGTCCAGGCAGCCCGCTCCGGCCGTCAGAACATCGCCGAAGGCAGCCGGGCCGCCGCCACATCTTCCCAGACCGAGTTGCGTTTGCTCAACGTCGCACGTGCCAGCCTCGAAGAACTGCTCCTTGACTACGAGGACTTCCTCCGTCACCGCAGGCTCCCACAATGGACCGCAGACTCCCCGGAAGCCAGCGCCGTGCGCGGTGTGCCGCGGGAATTCAAAAACAATCCGTCGGCTCACAAAATCCCATCCTGCCCGAGCTGCGGCGGGCAAATGACCCTGCGCACCGCCAAAACCGGCAAGAACGCCGGAAATTCATTCTGGGGTTGCACCCATTACCCCGATTGCAAAGGCATACTTACGATCTGACCGATCCGTCCAAGCCGACTGATCTACATCATCTTCGAAGGACAAACTGAGGAAACTTTCGTGAATGAAGTCCTCGGCCCGCATCTGGCAAGATTTGACGGGTTTCCAAGTGCCTTGACGATGAGAGCGGCTTGGAGTCGTTCCAGATCGGTGGAGGCGAGGGTGACGCGAAAGTCGTCGCTGTTAGGCTTATTGTGCCGGCGGATACTCGATGCTCACCCGATAGAAACGCCGGTTGGTGCTGGAGGGCGGCGTGCCGGTGGCGGAGCCATCGTCAGTCCAGCTGACCACACCGCCGGTGCCGGGGAGGGCGGTTCCCGCGGCTGCCCATGTCCCGGATAGATCGGCGGCGTATGATATTTGATAGGTCCGGTCTATCAAGGTGGGAAACCGGAGGGTAAAATGCCCCTGTTCATCCTTGCCGACGGTTACGTTCAAGCCCATGGCATGGATCACGGTGGGATCCATGCCGAGGACATATTTTTCGCCGTTTGTCATGCCGTCGTTAGCGGCTGCGGGCAGGTCGGCGACGGACGGGTCGGTGATATTCAGGCCGTACTGCTGTTTCCACCAATCGGGAATACCGTCATTGGCGGTGGAGATCGACACGCTCGGGCCGGTTTCAAAACCGATGGCAAACGACTGGCCGTTGGTGACGGCCACTTCCACTTGCTGCGTCTGGGCTTGGTTGCGCATGTTGAGGGTGTCGAAGCCGGAGTTGGGTTCTCGATCGACTGCCAAACTATTGAACAACGCGTTATATCCGCCACTGTATTTCACGAACGAGCGGACGCTGCGCGATTGGGCGTCCCGGTCGATCACACTCACCTCGCCGTTGACGGCATCGTTGAGCGTGCTGAGGTTGGCTTGTCCGCTGACTAACAAATCGTACAAATTAGGGGACATGCCATGGCGGACATAGAGCGTGTTGATGTCGGCCGCGAGGTGATATTGCGCGGCGAGCCTGCTGGAGCGCGGTGCCAAGGTGATGGTCTTGGTGATTTTTCCGTCGCTACTAACAAACGTCCAACCGCTGCTGCCGATTGCCGGAGTGACCGAGTAATCGGCATTCACATAAGCATGGGTTCCAATGCCTGCGCCGCCGCTCTGTGCAAAGCAGTCTTTGAAGCCGCTCGTGCGATAGGCAAGCTCGCCGGTGCTGGAGGATAGGTGGACGTTGCCTTCCTCTTCGGTCTCCGACCCCGCGTAGCTGAGCGGATTGCCGAGGGCCTGAAATACCTCACCGGTGGCAATGTCGCGAACCCAGGCGTGAGTCATGCGTCCGCCAATGCGCTCAAACAAAACGAACACCCGGTCGTTGAACAGCAGATACTCCGGCTCCCCATCTAGATCCACGTCAGCTGCCTCGGCCACTGCGGTGGTGGTGTAGCTGCCGACGGCCGCCGCAGCCGCCCATGCGCTGACCCGGCTGTAAACTGCGGCACTGCGCGTCTGGGCCTGTGCGAACTTGGCAAAGGGGGCCAGGTTTTGGCTGGTGACGTCCGGATAGATATAGTCACCATTGCTGAATTTTCTCAGGTCGTTAGCCGTCTGGTTGTGAAATGCCGTTTCAAAAACGGAGGCGTGCAGGGTACCGCGTGCCAATTTGGCGAGCGATCCAGATGTCCCGCTGAGGCCGGCCACGCTATTCCAAACCCTGTAGGCCAGACCGCTGCCAGAGCCGATCTGGCCGTAGGCTAGCGGCAGCGGCACTCCCGAACGCACATCAAAAATCTTGCTAGTCAAGCCTTCCTCCAGCGCCGATCCCGCATACCAGTGGTCGTATCCCTGCTCCGTTGCGTGGTCCAGCCAGTCATTGGCCACTTGTGCCAACACCAGACCGCTACCACGCTGCACCGCGCCGAACCCGCTTGGCATGGCCGGGTTCGGCGGCACCGATGTGTCAATCCGCCCAGCCGCGATCTCGTCGGGAGTGACGACCTGGATCCACGGGTGACTGGCCAGCCACGCGATGTTTTGATCGTAGGCAGCAGCGGCGTCATTGTTGGAAAATTCCTCCCAATGGTTGGCCAGCACCACCACTTGATCGTTAGGACCGCTGCTCGCCATCTGTTGGAGCAGGTTGCGAAGCGGCAGCGGCAGACCATGATCATTGTTCTGGAGCAGGTAGGCACCGAGCCCGTCGTTGATGACAAAACACGTGGTGTCATTGATCTGGTTGAGGCGGTACGCGTCGATTGTTAGAGCGGAGGTACGCCCGAACCATTTCTGGACATGGCGTGTTTGGTCGATAAAGGTGAAGCCGTAGCCGAGGTCGCGGACCTTGTCGAGCACCCCTTGGTCAGACACCCGTTCGGGCGTCCAGAAGACATGGGTGGAGGGCGCGTGACCGTAGATAGATGTTAGAAAATCATTAGCCAGCGCCACGTTGTCGCGATTGTAGGCTTTGCTGAAATACGGCAGAATGTGATCAGAGAACGTGCTACCTAGCAAATCCACGGTGCCGCTGGCGATCATGCCGGCGATGCGGGCGTTGAGCGCCGGGCCGTCCCGCCATGGGTGAGCGGATGCGGGATCGGCCGCCGCCCATTGGATAGCGGAGGCGAGCGTCGGGGTGATATGCAGGGTCAGCGGGACGTTATAGGCCTGATGGGCGTCCAGCGGGCGGAAATATCCCGCGCCGGCGTTGGTGTTGACGAGGTTCTGGATGGTGCTGCCAGGCTGGATCGCCTGGTTGCCGTGGATGAGGGAGATGACCTTGACTCGCTTGCCACGGTCGTTATCACCGCTCAGGCCAACCCATGCCCGCAGCACGCTGTTAGAACCGCTGATATATGCCTGATCCTGCCAGTAGTCCGAGGCGATCCAATCGTTGCGAATCGCGTCGCGGATGTCCGAACGGCCGCCCAAGTCACCTGAGCCCGGCGGGCTGTTCCCGGTCCCGTCCTTGGTGGTATATACCTGATAATTCAGGGTTGAGGCGTCGCCGCCCCAGCCCGCGTCGAGGAGCGCTTGGCGGCTGATAGAGAACTCGACCGCGTCGAGGTCCGAGTTGTAGCATGCCTTGCCGAATCCGTTAGCCGAGTTTTGATCGCGCACCGCCACATTGAACTGCGCCAAATCCTGGCCGATAGCCGTCGAGTGCGCGCCGGGGCCGCTGCGGGATTTATCCCACAGATAGATGCGGCCGTTATCCGTTTGGTAACTGGCGACGACGGCCTGCCAGCCCATGGTGGTGCCGGTGTCCACCTCGTCGGGCAGGTTGTATTCGCCGGTGCCGGGGTTACCGAAATTGAGCGCCACATAGATATCCAGATTGCCTTGTTCGGCGAGGACTTTCAAATCGTTGAGATCAACGCGAAAATAAAATTTGCCGTCGCCGCCGAGGATTGGATCGCCGCCGTCGTGGGCGTAAAAGGCCACCAAATCGCGTGACGTGTCCCAGCCGTCATTGGCATGATAGATATCCGATCCGTTGTTGTTTGGCCCGTCTCCGTCTCGGAAATCCAGGGCGATGAGATCGTCGGCGGTCCAGTCAGTGAAGCTGTGGCTGTTAGTCACCGCGCCCACGGTGCTCGTCACGCCCGGGCCGATCTGGATCGACCCTGGGGGGGGCTGCTTCGGTTGGCCGGGGACGTGCGGATCCAAGCCGCTGAGAAATTTTGTCAGATTAGTGATGCCATCGCCGGCGGGCG
>CAIQXC010000887.1 GCA_903875675.1 Akkermansiaceae bacterium | reverse complement strand
TTGATCGCGATAACGGTCGGCTCGAAGCCGCGCTGGAACTTTGCGGCGACTACGTGCTCAAAACCGATCACAACCTCGATGGCCCCGAATTGTGGAAACTCTACATGACGCTGTTGCGTGCGGAAGAGGGCTTCAGTGCGCTGAAAGGCTCGCTCGGACTGCGGCCTCATAATAAGAAACTCCGGGCTTAGGCTGGCACCAAGGAATTTGCTTTTCGCGGTTGGTGCGCATGAAGGGCTAAAGGGCGGTTCGGAGAGCGGGAGAAAAGGGGTTGCCCGCCGCGTCCCAAAATAGCAGTTGATGCGCTGCCTTCCTGCTTGTGCCCTGGCGGGACGCCTGTCAGAATGCCCGTTGTACCCGCTAGGGGCGGCGGTTGGGTTGCAGCGGTGGCAGCTTGCCGCATGCTGCCATCCCCCCGCCCGACGACAGAGTCCTTTCGCTCAGACAATCCAAACCCATTGAATTGTGAAAACTTCCCGACTTCTCACCTTCAGCATCGTGCCATTCCTTGGCAGCGCCCCGCTCGTCGCCGCCCCATATCTCTGGGATGGCGGCAGCCTCGCGGACAGCTTCATCGCCACCCCGGAGAACTGGGACCCCGACGGCGCTCCACCGAGTGATCTCACCACCGACCTCGTCTTCGATGGCACGGCACGGCTCGCCCCCAATTTTTCGCTGCCCTTCAGCGCCAACAGCCTCACCTTCAACGACAACGCCGCCGGCAAGACACTCACCGTTCAGAACGGCGGCCATGCGATTTTCGCCGACGGCTATTCCCAGACCACCGACGCCACCACCGACGTCTCTGGCTCAGGTTCCACTTTCACCACAGCGAGAGGATTCGAATTCCTGGGCAACAGCGCGCTCAACATCACCGACGGTGGAAGTTTCTCGAACAGCGCCTGGACTAACCTCGCCGCCAGTGATTGGGGCAATGCGACCGTCCTCGTCGATGGCGCGGGCAGCAGTTTCTCGACGGCGGAAGTTTTCATCGGCGCCAATGGCTACACCGGAACCTTGACCTTTGCGAACGGTACCACGGGCAGCATTGGGTATACCGGAATGGCAACGTCGTACGGCAGCACGGGCCGGCTCCATGTGCAGAGCGGCTCGACCTTGACCATGTGCTCACTCTTGCTTACGCAGGGCTACGTGGGAGACAACGGGGGCGAGTTCACGGTGGACGGTGCCGGCCCGGTGGTGACGCAGACCGCCGGGGCCCTACTCATCCTCGGCGACTCCGGCGGCTCATCCGCCAATCTAACAGCCGGCGACGGCGGCACGTTCACTTCCGGGACCGGCACCGTGTATCTCAATGAGAGCGGCACCCTGTCACCGTGACCTCGCTAGGAACCTGTTTAGGGCCCGGTCCTTCAAAATTACAATTTCTGCTGATAGACATGTTTAGAACCAGTCCTTCAATATTGCAATTCCGTGATTCCTGATCGGTGTGGGAAATGGGTGAAAACGCCCGCTCTAACAGGTGTCGTCCTGTTGATGACGGTCTTTGCGTCCGCTGGCATCTGCGCGCAGGAACCTGCCTCCGCGTCGGCGGGCACCTCCGATGATTCGCCGTCGCCGGCACCCCCGACCAACGCGGGCTGGGTCAGCCGCACGTGGCAGACCGACGATGGATTGCCGGGCAACGTGGTGGTGGGTGTTGCCCAGACGCCCGACGGTTTCCTGCGGGTGGCCACCGAAAACGGCCTGGCACGCTTTGACGGGCTACGGTTCCAGGAAGCCGCCTCGGGCACCATTGCCCCCTCGGGCAGCAAGACCGTGGCGTTTCTGGCCGATAGCCGTGGCCGCCTATGGCTGGGCAAGGTGACCAGCACCGTCGGAGGGGCGGTGGTCCGCGTGGAGGCGGACAGGACCCGGCTGTTCACTCAGGATGACGGACTGGCTGACTGTCCGGTGGACGGGATGGTGGAAGACGGTGAGGGCGCGGTATGGATCACCTCCAACGACCTAGTCCGCCGCATCCACGAAGGGCGGGTCCGTTCCTTCGCCGACGAGGAGGGATTGGCCGGCGTCGGGCGTGTTCACTTGGCCAGGGACGGTCGCGGCCGCCTATGGTTCGCCAAGGAGCACCAGGCGGGCGTGTATCGCGAGGGCATGTTTCGCCCGCTCCTGACCTTGAGCGAGCCGCTCAAGGTCCTGAGCGGCGCCAAATCCGGCGGCGTCTGGATTGGCGTGGGCACGCGGGTGTTGAAATACACCGGGGAGGGCGAGCCGCAGGACCTCGGTGAGTTGGCGGCCAATCGGCGTGAAGCGAAGCCCACCGTCCTTTTTGAAGACCGGCGGGGTCGGCTGTGGGTAGGAACGGAGAAGGCCGGGTTGTTCCTCTACAACGGCTCGGGTTTTGACGAGGTGGCCCGGTCGTCTCACAGGATTCTTCATCTGGCTGACGACCGGGAGGGCAATCTGTGGTTAGGCACTCAGGGCGGCGGGTTGGTCCGGGTGAGACACCGCGCCTTCGAATTGGAGGCGCTGGGGTCCGGCCCCCCGTTTGATGGGATGCGATCGGTGTGTCAGGACGTCGGCGGAACACTCTGGGCCGTTACCCTCAGCGGACGGCTGGCACGGAAAGAAGGCCCGAGCTGGCGCTTCCTGTCCTCCGAAGACGGCTGGTCCAACCCGACCGCAACTTGCGTGACGGCGGCCCCGGAGGGCGGTATCTGGGTGGGTACCTTCAATGGTATGCACGGCTGGCGTGCGGGGGAGGAGCGCCTGATCACCCAAACGAACGGTCTGGCCAGCAACACCGTGAACGCCCTGCTAACCACCCCCTCGGGAGATGTCTGGATCGGGACAGTCGCCCCGAACGCGGTGCAACGGCTGCGCGCCGGCCAGTTCCAGACCTTCACGCTGCCACAGATTCTTGGCCCTTACAGCAGCCTGGCGGTGGATGCCGCAGGCCGTGTCTGGGCCGCCACTCAGGGTGGCGTGCTGGCGCGGGTGGCCAACGAGGCTTTGGTGGACGAAACCCCCAACACTCTGGGCGTCATTCACCCCATCGGCTCGCTCTGTGCCACACCCGACGGCAGCCTGTGGATCGGCTACTACGGTCGGGGAGTGGGGCGGCTCAAGCAGGGGCGCTTCACCCGGTTCGACCATCAGCAGGGGCTGCTGGACGACTTCGTCAATTATGTTCTGGCGGACGGACATGGTCGGCTCTGGTTTGCGGCGAACCTGGGGCTTTTCTCCGTGGCGGAGAAGGAATTCGAATCGGTGGCGGAGGGGCGGCAGGGGCGGATGCACCCGGCAGTCTATGGACGGGAAGAAGGTACGCCGGCCTTGCAGGGTTCCACCTTTTATTGGCCGGCTGTGTTGCGGAGCGCCGACGGTCGCTTGTGGATGCCCGCAGCGAGCGGATTGGCGGTGGTGGACCCGGGCCCGTTGATGGAAGATCGGGAGCCGCCACCCGTGGTGATCGAGCGGGTGGTGGTGGATGGGCGGATCGTGGCGGCTTATGAAGTCGGCGAGGGGGCGGAGGGGCCGAACTCTGCCCCGCCGCTCGAGTTGCGCCAAGCTGGGGCACTCCTGCGCTTGCCGCCTGGAGTTGGCCAGATCGATTTGGAATACACGGGTTTGAGTTTTGCGGTGTCGCGCAACGTGGCGTTCAAGTACCGACTGGAAGGGTTGGACCAGAAGTGGGTGGATGCCGGTTCCCGGAGGGTCGCCTATTACAACCACCCGCCGCCGGGGGACTACCGCTTCAAGGTGATGGCTTGCAACAATGACGGGGTTTGGAACGAGGAAGGAATGTCGCTGGCCATCACCGTGCTGCCGCA
Organism: Akkermansiaceae bacterium; assembly: GCA_903875675.1. Classification (GTDB taxonomy): domain Bacteria; phylum Verrucomicrobiota; class Verrucomicrobiia; order Verrucomicrobiales; family Akkermansiaceae; genus Luteolibacter. The sequence continues at coordinate 5,575 of CAIQXC010000887.1, read as the reverse complement.
TGTCTGGCAGACGGCTTGGTTCAGGTTACTCGGGATCGCCACAGGGATAGCCGGTCTGGTGGGGATCGGGTGGGGCATTGCCCGGCACCGGGCTCGCCGCCGCATCGAACGGTTGGAACAGCGTCACGAACTCGATCAGGAGCGCACACGCATTGCGCGGGACATCCACGACCAGGTCGGCGCGGACCTCACCCACATCATGCTGCTCGGCGAACTGGCCGGGCGCGACTCGCTCTCGCCTTCCGAGGTCCGGTCCCATGTCGGCGAGCTCATCGAGGGCACACGGGATCTCGTCAAGACGATGGACGAAATTGTCTGGGCGGTGAACCCGCGCCACGATCCGCTTCCTAACTTCTCGGGCTACCTGTGCCATTTCGCGCAGGAGTTCCTCCGGCCCACGGCGACCCGCTGCCGGCTCGATGTCATGCCCGCATTGCCGCCGGTGGCTTTCAGTGTCCGCGCACGCCACAGCCTGTTTCTCGCCGTCAAGGAAGCCCTTCACAATGTGGTGCGCCATGCCCAAGCCACCGAAGTCTGGTTGAGAATCCGCTTTGAGAACGGGTTGCTGGTGATGGTGGTGGAAGACAATGGGTGCGGCTTCGATCCCGCCTGGAGCCGACCAGAGGGAAACGGCTTGCAGAACATGCGCGACCGGATCGGGGATCTGGGCGGGGGCGTGGAATTCACCAGCACGCCGGGGCAGGGTGCGCAGGTCCGGTTCACGCTCCCGCCGGATGCAGAGCGTGCCGCCGACGCGCGGCGGGAATGACTGGCCAAACTCATCGAACCAGTGCAGCCTCGCCGCTGCCAATGGAAACCACCGGGATGCAATGGATCAAAGTCGCCTTGGTTGAAGACGACGCGCGGGTGCGTGGCCACCTGGCCAAGTTGATTGACGACGCGCCCGGGTATGCCTGCGTCTGCCAATGCGGCACGGCCGAGGAGGCGCTGGTGAAAATCCCAGCCGCCGCCCCGGATGTCGTGCTCATGGATATCCACCTGCCAAACCGGTCCGGCATCGAGTGCGCCTTCCGGCTTCGCACCGCGCTGCCAGCGCTGCGCATTCTGATTCTCACGGTTTACCAGGATGCCGACGTGATCTTCAAGGCTCTGCAGGCGGGTGCTAGCGGCTACTTGCTCAAGCGCACGTCCCCGGCGGAACTCTTGCAAGCCATCGCCGAGGTGCTGCGCGGTGGTGCGCCGATGACCAGCGAAGTGGCGCGGCGGGTGGTCGAGTCCTTCCGTGTTCGGGCACCGCAGCCGGGCGCTGCCGCGGAGCTGAGCCGCCGCGAGCAGGAGATCCTCGAGTTGCTGGCCCGGGGCTACGTGAACAAGGAGATCGGCGAGCGGCTATCCATCGGCGTCGAAACGGTCCGCACCCACCTCAAGCATATTTACGACAAACTCCATGTGAGTTCCCGCACCGAAGCCGTGGCCAAACACCTGGGCATCGGACTGGACCGGATGAGGATGGGGTGACATCGCTTCTGATCCCTTACCTTGGTTTCGGATTTCATGCTTGGGATTTCATGCTTTCTCTTCCTCCGACCTACGATCTCAAAAATCACCCATTTGGGGGATGCCGCCCGAGAGCGGGGCTGGCTAGATTTTGCAGGAATGACCTTCGGTCTGCCAACCCTGTGCCGAAAAAAAAACGATGCCGCAGCGCAGCGACGCGGTCGGCACGGTAAGAAACAAGCAACTAGAACCTGAATAGATAGGAGCATAGATGAAAATGATGAACCTGAATTCAAACCTCGAGAATCGAACCCTGAAAAAAAACCAACGGAGGAAAAGCGCCTTGGCGGTGCCGGCGTGGCTGGCAGTGCTGCTGACCGCCGGCACCGTGCAGGCCGACACGCTCTGGTGGGACGGACCCAACAGCGCTGGTACCGGTGACGGAGTAAGCGACGGTGGCAGCGCCACGTGGGACATCACGACGCAGAACTGGGACCCAGGCAGCGGCCTTGATCGTGTGGCCTGGAACAACGCCACCAACGACACGGCGGTCTTCGGCGGCAGCGGGGGGACGGTCACGCTGGGAACCGACATCACCCTCCGAGGGCTGCGGTTTGAGGGCACCGGTTCGACAACGGTCTCGGGCGGCATGCTGAATTTTGAGGCGGGCGGCACAATCACCAACTGGAATTCTACGCCTCGCGTGGAGCAGATCATTACTTCCGCCATCACCGGAAACCCGTCCGTCGGCGTCATCGCCTTCGGCGGCCCCCCATACGACGGCGACCATGGCGGCCTCCGGTTTGCACCCAGCAGCGGAAGCGTGGCGCTGGGAACGGTCACGCTCGCGCTGGACTCAGGCATGGGCGTCTGGGACAAGACGATACTCTGGCTCAGCGGTTCGACCACCGGCAATACGCTCGGCGATGTTAAGCCAACGCTGCCTGACCGTGTGTACTCCCAGATGATTTGCGATTCCGGTGAATGGACCGTGACCGGCACGGCCCAACCTTGGACGGCCAATATCCGGGGCGGCACGCTGAAGGTCACCGGCTCTCTCAATCCTTTTGCCGGCGCCAATCTCTCTAGCGGCACACTGCACTACAACAGCCCCGGAGGTGTCCATGGGGGGCTCGACTTCAACGGCGGCAACCTCGACCAAACCAGCGGCGCGTCGATCACCACCTCGACGTTTAACCCGTCCATGCAATGGGACGCCGACTTCACCTTCCTCGGCAGCAACGGCGCGAACAGCGACCTGAACCTCGGCACCGGGCCGGTGCTGCTGACCGGGACTCGCAAGGTGACGATTAACAACAATGCAACCCTCACTGTCGGTGGCGCGATCTCTGATAACGCTGTCGGCTACGGCTTGACCAAGGACGGCACCGGTACGCTCGAACTGGGCGGCGTCAACACCTATGGCGCTGGCACGACGATCATCGCCGGAACCCTGCAGGCTGACGCCCCCGACGCTCTGGCCGCTGGTGTCTTGAGCATCAGCAGCTCGGGTGTGGCCAAGCTGAACTACTCTGGCGACCGCGTCGTTTCAGCGCTGGTGATCGAGGGCTCAGCCATGCCCGCCGGCACCTACGGATCCAATTCGTCGCCCGCCACCCCGCCGGATGACGTCCATTTCGCCGGCACAGGCACGGTGACGGTCATGGAGACGATCTCGTTGAATCGCTGGTGCGACGGCGGGACGACGGACATCGACGGTAACGGCGACGGTCTCAGCGCGGGCGGCGACGGCATCTGGAACACCACGATCATGAACTGGGACCAAGGTGCCGGACTGCCCCATGTGCCCTGGGACAACACCACCAACGACACCGCAGTGTTTGGCGGCAGTGGGGGGACGGTCACGCTGGAAACTGACATCACCCTCGGCGGGCTGGAGTTTAAGGGCACCAGTTCGACAACGGTGTCGGGCGGCACGCTCAATTTCGGCCCGGGCGGTGCCATTACCAACTTGAATTCGAGTGACGCGGTGCAGATCATTACTTCCGCAATCACCGGGGAACCGGCGGTCGGCGTCTGCGCCGAAGCAGGTCCTCCATGGCATGCCTATATCGGCGGCCTCCGGTTCGCACCCAACAGCGGAAGCATGGCGCTGGGAACTGTCACGCTCGCGCTGAATGCAGGCCAACCTGGCTTCTGGGACAAGACGGCGCTCTGGCTTGGCGGCACGACCACCGGCAACACGGTCGGCGATGTTCGGCCAGCGCCTAACGGCGGCCAATACTCCCAGATGAATTGCGATTCCGGTGAATGGACCGTGACCGGCACGGCGCAACCTTGGACGGCCAATATCCGGGGCGGCACGCTGAAGGTCACCGGCTCTCTCAATCCTTTTGCCGGCGCCTATGTCTCTAGCGGCACACTGCACTACAACAGCCCCGGAGGTGTCAATGGGGGGCTCGACTTCAACGGCGGCAACCTCGACCAAACCAGCGGCGCTCCGATCACCACCTCGACGTTTAACCCGTCCATGGTATGGGACGCCGACTTCACCTTCCTCGCCAGCAACGGCGCGAACAGCGACCTGAACCTTGGCACCGGGTCGGTGCTGCTGACAGGGACTCGCAAGGTGACGATTAACAACGATGCACCCCTCACCGTCGGCGGCGTGATCTCTGACGGCAGTAACGGCTACGGCTTGGCCAAGGACGGCACCGGCACGCTCACGCTCAGCGGAGCGAACACCTACGGCGGCGACACCACCGTCCTGGTGGGCACCCTCGCGGTGAACGGCAATTCCATTGCTGACTCTAACAAACTCGTGATCGATGGCGGCAAGGTGGACGTCGCTGCCGCCGACGCCAATGAGGTCGTGAACTCCTTGTATTTCGCGACGGCCCAACAACCCGCCGGAACCTATGGCAGCACCAGTTCGTCCGCCACCCACAAGGACGACAGCCGGTTCTCGGGAACAGGCATCGTGACGGTCACTACGGGCCCCGGCGGCTACGCGTCCTGGGCGCACGATTACGCCGGCGACCAGACCGCCGAGAAGGATTACAACAACGACGGGGTTGCCAACGGGGTGGCCTTCTTCATGGGCATGGATGGCCTGGCCACCAACCCGGGCGTGGTCGGCGGCAAGGTCACCTGGCCTTATGTGAATGCCGTCACCTCCTTCGAGGTGCAGGTGTCCGACAACCTCAGCGACTGGGCATCTGCCGCTGCGGGCGACGTCGACACGACGAGCAGTCCGGGCAATGTGATCTTCACGCTGCCAACCGGCCCCGGCATCACGAAGAAATTCTGCCGCCTGATGGTCGTGCCGTAACTCTACTCAGTCATTTGGGTAAGATCTCATCTGGCCAGAGTGGTGGCGGGTGGCTCGGGTCTTGATTCTTCGTCGGACCTGGTCTTTCAGGCGCATTTTGATTCGTTTGATAGTCCGCCATTCCCACCTCGCTCTTGCCATCGCGGAAGTTGCGCTCCACCACGTTGCACCCGACCTCGTCGGCCACCAGCACGCGCGGATCCTCGTCGGCCGGGTCGTTGCTCAGGGCGGTCGAGTGCATGACCCGCCTCAAGCTTTCCCATCGCCCCACCTTCCGCACCAACTACCTCAATCCCGCCCTCACCACAGGTCTTATCGAACGCACGATCCCTGACGAATCTAACAGCCGTCTCCCATAGTATCGCCTGACGGCGAAAGGCCGCGCGCTCGCCACCGCACGTTCATGATCCGCGTATCGTCCAAACTAAAGAGTTTTCTAACAGTCTGAATTTTGATCGGACTTAGATCCATCCTATGACACCCCCACCAAGCTAAATATCTTGCCTACGAACTCTCGCTTCCTTCCCATGGTCCGTAGAATCGTCCCCTCACGCGACAATCGGGTACTTCTGGAACTTTCCATCTGAAAATCCCACCACGCCTTTAACCTTTCCAAATCGCTGGTTTCCCGCTTTCCTCCGCCTGTGACTTTCGACGCCAGCACCCATCCCAACGAAGACCGGAGTATGGCTGACGGCGATGACGAACCGCCATGCCAGGAATTTAGAGTGAATAAGGAATCGCTGATTAGCCAAGCTCATGTCCAACCCGAATTTCCAGCCTCTAGCAAACTTCATCTGGTCCGTCGCCGACCTGCTTCGCGGC
>CAIQXC010000886.1 GCA_903875675.1 Akkermansiaceae bacterium | reverse complement strand
CCTCAATCCTCAATCCTCAATCTCCCCCCCCCTCCATGAAAACAACCTTCAAGCCCACGCCGTTCAATCTATCTGAAACCGAATTGGATGACCTGAATCACGGCTTCTATCATCAATCCTGCAAGGCTCTCCAGGCCAACGATATCTCCGCCGCCACCGCTTGGTCCGATGCCATGAACATGCTCGGAAAGGCCCGCCATGAGTCCTTTGTCCGCCGCTCAACAGCCCGAGCCGCCAAGCGCGCCGCCCTCCACCAACTCTCTCCCGCATGAAGATAATCCACAATCCACAATCTGAAATCCGCAATCCGCAATCCGCAATCCACAATCCGCAATCCGAAATCCGCAATCCGCAATATCCCATGAGCCCCACCCTCTCCCCCGAAACCCGCCGACGCCTAGCCCTCGGGCTGATATCCTCCCCCGCGCAGCGCAACCGCCGCCGCCGCTGGATAGACCGAATCAAGCATAGCAATGCCTATGACCGCATGCGCTGCCGACTGCTCTTGCACGAGTTCGAGGTGCTCGTCCTCCTGGCCGGTCTAGTAACTCTCTGCATCCTAGCCGCCGCATCATACATCTCTCGGATCTGACGCCTCATCCCTCGCAATCAGCCGATCCCGCAGGTGCTGACAGCGATTCCCAACCGCCTCCCATTTTTCCGGACATTCCATGCAAGGATTTTCTCCCTGTCATTCCCCAGGTCAACCCCCAATCCATCTAATTCCCATGCCAGAATCCCTCGTCACCTGCCCCGTATGCCTCACTCCGAATTTCACTCCACGAGGATTGAAGGCACATAAACATAAGTGCAAGGGAGGAACCCGCCTCAACCGGCAAACCGGCCTGGTGGAAGTGATCGAACCGGCCAAACCGGAAAGCCCGCTGACCCGCCGCGCAAGGGAGCTCCGCGCAGCCCGGACTGCGCAGATCACCATAGCCAACCCTGTGGAAACCCCTACGCAAAAACGCGGCGGCAAAGCATGCAAGCTGACATTGCCCGATTCCTTGCATTCCCCTTGCGTTGATGTTTCGGAAATCCAGATTGCCGACCCCAAGGCGATTCTTTGCGCCGCCCGCTCCGCGCTGGAAAAGCACCGCGAAATCATCATCGGCCATGAGGAGAAATTCGCCGCCGCCAGCCTCGGCCCGCGCCTCCAAATGGGCTTGTCCGCCCTCCAAGCTTATCAGGTTTTTTTGATCAAAGATCCGAAGAAAATCGGTGCGATGAAGGGTCAAAAAAAGCGTGTCACGCGTGACACGCTTTTAGAACAGGGTTTCGAAGGCTGGATAGATTCGGAATGCCCTTGGTTTAAACGAGTTACAGCGTACAAGTACATGACGGCGGTGCGCGGATTGGGGCTCGACCACAGTGCGACGGAAAAGCAGGTAGCCGCGGCGCTCAAACTGCGGCTGCGCAAGGGGCCGGTGACGCTCAAGAGCCTGTGCGATTCGGCGCTGGAAGCCCTCGGGCCGCCGCCACCGCCGGAGCAAACCCTGCAACAGAGCGAGTTCCAGTTCCTGGTGGACGGGCTCAAGGACTTCCGATCGCAGGCCGAACACATCTGCTCCCTCAAGACGCAATTGCTGGAAAACCCGGACATGTACCGCGTGGCCTGCGCTCGCGCCTATTCCATCCTGTTCGAACTCACCGGTACCAACTGGGCACCTTCGAACGAACCCGATGCACTCGCCCTGGTGAATCCAGATTCAATCATCCTCTGACCCCACAAGACCATGCAATCCACCGACCTAAAAACAGCCCTCGGAAACGCCCGAAACGAAAATCTGCGACTCATCGAATATGCCTCCTATCTGGAAACCATTATCAGTTCCTTCCACAATCTCCAAGATGTGCAAGCGTGCGTTTCAAGGCATCCATTTCGGCTGCAAGAAATCGCAGGGATCCCAATATCTTGTCCTCCTTCCCCAACACCATACCCCTCAGCGAGGCGATGCTTTTCTCCAGCTCCGCCGGATGCCGACACTCTTGATAGCCAAACGCCACCTCAAGCTGCCGCTCCAATGCCGCCACTCGCTGGCGCAGCTCGGAAAGTTCGTCCCCTGGTTTGCGCGGCTGGGTCATTGCTGATGCTCGCCGCCGCCGCCCTGGTGATCAAGTCCAAAGCCGTCCGCTCCTGACCCCACCATGAAAAAAATCCCCACCTGGCAACGGCAGCGCGCAGCCATCCTGCATGATGCCTTCACGGATCTTGCACGCTCGATGCAATACGAGGGTGCACGCCTGATGGATGGGCTCAACTCGATCTCCCTTCGCCTGGACGGCACCCAGCTCGATGGCGGCAAGCACTCGCTCAAAGCCAAGCTCGGCACTCTCACGCGCCTCTGGTACGAGTGGCATAGCGGCGGCAGAAAAGGGCCGGCCCTGCTATCGGACTATTCAGCCAGCGACGCCAGCCATTCGATGCCGGACCTTCTCATCCAGGAAGTGCAGCGCCTGGCATCCGTGGTGAGCGGTGGCCGAGATAAAAATCAAAAGGGCGTGGAGGGCAAAGGCATCTGGAAGCATCTGGCGGGCGAATGGAAGGCCGGAAAAAGCCTGCCCGGCGTCGGAACCTGGATGGAATGGTGGGAAGCCAACAGGTCTTCCTTGCCACTGCCATCCATCATTCCGGACTTCCCGTGGTGTGTGCGCACCGTGTGCCGCCGCATGGGATGCGAGGCCATCCAGAAGATGGGAAACATCGGCCGTGCCGCCGCTAACAAGCATCTGCCATCGCTGGAACGCGACTATAGCAAACTGCGGCGCTGCGAGGACTACACGCTCGACGACGTTCGCCTGGACTTCATGTGCATTGATGAGATCACCGGCCGGGTCGTCGGCATGATGGCCTATATCCTGATGGAGATTTCCAGCCGATCCATCGTGGCCTTCATGCTCAAGCCGGATGGCGCAGTCAAAGCCGAGGATGTGGATGAATTGCTCGCCCGCGGCTTGCAGGCGGATGGCTACGGCGTAGGAGTGGGATATACCACCCACATTTGGTTTGAGCGTGGCAGCGTGGCCTGCACCCAGGCGTCCCAAATCATCCTGGAAGCCTTTTCCGATGGCGCGATCAAGGTGCACCGAACGTCCATGGATGGCGGCGTGCGCTGGATCGGAGCGGCGGCAGATAAAGCCAGCGGCCACGCCGCCGGCAAGGCCGTGATCGAAAGCTTCAATCGCAATCTGCACCGCCGCCTATCCGCGGTACCAGGCCAGCGCGGCAATACCTTCGCCAACCAGCCCGCCAATCTCGGCGTGGGCGATAAGGGTGCCAAGGATGCCAGCAAGAGTGAGCGGCGCACCGCCAAGTTTGAGGCGGAGAAACTCGCCCAGTTCAAACTAACCGCCATGGCCATCGGCGTGGATGCCAAGATCAAGCTGCCGTTCCTAACCGCCACCGAGGCCCAGCGCGTGGTGGCAGCGGCGATCCGTGACCATAACACCGATCGCGGCCACTCCATGTGTGATTTTCATCGCATCACCGAAGCAGAGATCGCCCCAGGCGTCTGGCGCGAAGTGGAAACGATCACCAGTGACAGCCTCTAACTCATCACCATCATGCAATCCGTAACCGATATCATCGATCCACCGACCGCCCCGGCGGCAGACCTCCGCATCCGGCTCCGCAGCGTGGCCGTCTCCCCGCATGAGGAATATCACCTGCGCCCCGGCCAGGTGCGCCCGATATCCAATGACCTGGCAGCGGCCATCCTATCACGCAAAGGCCGGGTGGAAATCACCCTCAAAGGCATCGTGGTGGATCGGGTGGATATGGGCGGGCGCAACACCTTCTGGCACGAGGACTCCATCCTGTGCAACGACCTGGCTGCCGCCAAAGGCCGCAAGATATACTATAAGGTCAATCCACTGCTGCCCGATATCGTGCATCTGCTCGAAGAGGACGGATCGTATATCGAGAGCCTGCCCCTCAAGTTCCGTCCGGAAGTGCTCAATACCGAGCAGCAGGAGGCCGAGGTGCGCAAACAAAACCGCCAGATCAACCGTGCCGCCTCCCGCCTCCAACAACTCCATGGAGAAACCACCAGGGAACGCTTGGCTGACTTGCAGGCCAATTCCCGCGAAATGCAACGCGTCGTCCAGACGATGCCGGCACCGGCTGGCGTGCCGCGCCTGGAGGAAGCACCAGAGAGTATCCCCGGTGCCGGAGTCAACCGCGGTACCCGCCAGATCGAGGACGGGCGCCAGATCATCAGGGACCGCACCGCCGCTGCAAACCGCTTTCAGAAACACGGCAAGGCCCGCGATTGGGAAACCGAGACCTACCAGCCCGAGCACGAAACCCAAAGCGCGTGGGATGCCCTCCCCGAAGACGCCGAACTTCCCGCCGCATTCTAACGCCCCGATTCATTTCAGCATTTCAGCATTTCAGCATTTCAGCTTTTTCCCCAACGAATCCCATGACAACACCCCGCAACACCCACGCCGACCTGACCCCCGCCCAAGCATTCAGCACGTTCGGAATCGCCACCCATACGTTTGAAAGCGCCATCGCCACCTACACGGATCCCCAGCAGGAAATCGTGCGCTGGTGGTTCCACCTCGCCAGGGAGCGCGGATGGTCGCTCGCCAAGCTGGCCGATGCCACTGGCATCCACAATAGTACCCTGAGCCGAGTCTTCCGAGGCATCTACAATGCTGAGATCGATAAAGTGGCCGCGACCCTCGTCAAGGCCAAGGAGGTGTTTGCCGATGTTTCTGATAACCCAGAGTTCATCCAGACCAGCCTTTCCGGGCGCATGTTCACCGCCATGGATAAGTGCCGAGCCCTGGGAAATGTCACGATTTGTTGGGGGCCGATGGGCATAGGAAAGACCACCATCATTGAAGAATACGAGCGGCAAAATAATCACGGAAAGACGAAGGTCGTGCGCTTCCCGGCGGGTTGTACCTTCGCGCATTTCGTCAGTCACGTAGGCCATGAACTCGGCGTGTCGGTCCATAAGCAAGGGCAGTTTGGCAACCGCCAGAAGATCTATCAAATCATGGGGGCTGGAAAACGCCTGCTGATTATCGACGAGCTGCATCAGGCGTTTCTAACCTGCCGCGCGGACACCGCCATCAAATGCATGGAGTTCCTCCGAGAGATCGCGGATGTGTCCAAGTGCGGACTATTTCTGACCGGCACTGACGTTCTGCGCCGTGAGATTTTCTCAGGTGCCCACAAGGACGCCCTTGCACAGCTCATCGACCGAGGAACCGTCCAGATCCCTTTGCCAGCCAAGGCGACCAAGGGAGATTACATCAAATTCCTCGCTTTCTACGGATTGAAAATGCCCGGTGAAAACGACCCCGAGGCCTCCGATATCTTCGACTCAATCATCAAATCCTCTGGCCTGCGCAAGCTCACCCTGCACCTGCGTGATGGCGCGGCCTACGCTGCCAGGCGCAACGAGACCTATCAATGGCATCACTTCGTCTCCGCCGTAGAAGCCATCCAGGCGCTTTCCAAATAATCCCCCAAACACCACCCCCCCCATCCCATGACAACCGCAATCATCAAACGCCCGAATACCTATCCGCCGCCCCATGTGCTCGAATGCGATGGCCCGCTGGCACGGCCAGTCGTCAACCGCATCCCAGGCACCAATATTGGATTTTCCCTTCCCTTCGAAGAATTGCTGCTCCACCAGAAAGAGACCGAGAAGCACCCGGAATCGATCGACTACGATAGCGCCTGCCGCATCGCCCGCCTCATCGACGCCACCGAACGCAACGATAGCCTATCCATCAAGCACCTGCGGGAAATCCGCTGGCGCATGGAACTGCTCTTCCCCTGCTGCACCGGAGACTCCTGCCGACCGGTAAAACTCGACCCCTGCTATTGATCCCACTCCCAATACCATGAAACGAACTTATATTCCATATGTTGCGGATTGGCCTGCTTTAGCTTGCTCTGAATCATGGGAGCTAGTATCCGCCGAGGTCGAAAATGCCACGAAGAAGTTTCCGAAGTGGCCGACAGATCCGCTGCACGCTCTGGCCATTCTAGGAGAAGAGTTTGGGGAACTGACCAAGGAAGTCGTCCAAATGATCTACGAACCGAACAAGACGAGCACGGCGAAGATCCGCGAAGAGGCGATTCAAACTGCCGCAATGGCTATCAGGTTCGTGATGAGTCTGGATAGTTACTGTTACCTGCAAGCGCCATAGCACTCTCAACATCCCACCTCTGAGCCATGACCACTCCCGAAGCCATCCTGCTGGACCTATCGTGCGGCCGTTCCACCTCCGAGAGCATTGGCAAACGCCTGCGCGTCCCCATGCTCACCATTGATGCCATGATCCACCGCCATATCACCGCTGGCCTGGTAGAACGCGTCGAACACGACGGTGACCTGGTTGTGTGGACACTGACTACCGCCGGCCATGAGCAGTGCCCTCCACCCGAGCCCATGCAGTACCCGAAAAACAGCACTGGCCAACCCGCCTGAAAAGCATGAAACCCGATCTCCTCATTATCTTCGAGTCCGTATCCATCGTTTCTGGAATACCCATCTCCGCCATCCGTAGCCGCCGTCGTACCCGCATCGCTTCCAGGGCTCGATTCGTCGTCGTCTTCCTGGTTCGTTGCCGGTTCCCATGGTGGAGCCAGGCCAAACTTTCCGAAGTGGTGGGCAGGCTCGACCACGGGTCTGCAGCCCACGCGCTGCACCGCGCCGAATCCCTCAATGAATCCGATCCCGCCTTCGCAGATTTACTCGCCCGATCCGCCACCCTCGCATCCGTTGGATCCGCCACCCTCGCCACTCTGGACCCCAACCGTCAATCTCTCCTAAATCAATAATCGACTACCCCTATGCCTGCTAAAACAACTATCGCCAGCGCTGAAAAGCGCGTCATCAAAGCCGAGATCAAGACTCACCAAATCGCCCGCCGAAAAGTCATCAAGGATTGCCACCGGGAAATTTGTCGCATCAACCAGGAACTGCGCAAACTCAACCTCGCTCACGCCCGCGCCATCCGTAACACCGACCGCGAAGTGGCCACCATCGAACGCCGCATCGCCATCCTCCAAGGCCGCCTCTAAATGTATATTTCCACCCCCAATATCAATCCAATGACACCACAGCAAATCAGCCAAGACATCGAGCTTTGCCTCGAACAGCGGGCCATCATCAAAAAGGCACAGGTCATCCTGAAGGCCGCTGAAAAGCGCCTGGAACAGGCTGGCCTGGAAGGTGAGCAAATCCCCCTCCAGGAGGCCGACCGCGAAGGCCGCCAATTCCTCGCCCGCTGCCCCAAGCTTGGCGTGATCGTGCCGGTGGTTTTCGAGTCCGATCAGATCATCGCCAGCTTCCAGCCGGATACCGAAATCCATGGCATCCTACAGGATCTATCCATCGGAAAACTCGCCAAGTTTTTCACCGACACCCGGAAGTTCGAGCGCATCCAAAAGGATGGGCAACTCTACCGCAAGACAGCCCGGGAAATCCTCGGATCCACTGCGCCGGCATTCATCGCGGCGAGCCTACAACGCGACAAGGCCGGCATCCCGAAATCCCGCACCATCATCGCCTGGGACAACGTCAAGCCGATTGACCAGGTAGCCGTCTAATCTCCCCAAACTACCCCCCACCAATACCCCCCATCCCATGAATAGTTTCTATCTCTCTCACGTCCCCAAAATGGAGGCTCGTTTCAAAACATTATCCCTCTCAGAATTCCGGCTCCTGGTGAACTCATCCGTCGCCGAAATGAAGTCAGTCTTCGATGATTATTACGACTCAATTGAGGACTGGGCCAACGGCGGTTGGTCGGGTCGATCGAAGATGATGCGACACTATGGAAACATTATGGACCACTCGCTGTGCAAGATCGAGTTAATCAAACATTTCGACAGGCTGATTGAAGCTTTTCAGGACCGAGAACGGGCAGTTCTGAAAGCTTCCCTCGAACGCAAATATTCCCTCCCCATCAGCCAGCCGGAATTCGGGCAGCTCGCCACATTCTAATCTAATGCAAACCAATCCCATGTCAGAAGAAAAAGACCTGTTTCCTCCTTCCGAACCACGCTGGTATGTCCTTACCTGTCATCGGCAGCAAACCAAGCTGGAACGGATCGCCAAGAAACCTCGCGAGGTGAGCCATCATGAGTTGCTCTTCGGCGACACCGTCCAGTCTCGCCGCAAAGGCGAAACCGGGTTGGAGACGCTGCGTGAAATCGCCAAGTTTCTGAACTCCAGAAACCTCTGCCCCAGAAAGAAAATCGAGTGTGCCGCCGATGCCCCGAACGCTGAATCCTACCTCAAAAAAATTTCCTTATGAAATCTGCCACCAAATCAAGCCCGCCAATACCACCCCGTACCCCGACCATCCAGGCACGCGGAAACATGAAGCCATCCGAGATCACTCCCCTCGTCATGGCTGCACGGAAGGCCTACGATATCCAGCTCAACCTGGGCAACCTGGACCCCGGTGATTCATTCAACACCTGGAGGCACCAAGCCTGCATGGATGCCGTAAATAAACCTGGAATAACAGCATGTAACCACGACGACTTCAAACCGCTTCTGGCCCACTTCCAATGCCTCGCCGGAGACGAATCCGGTGCGTTTCGGAATCTCATCCAAACCGGCAAGCCAACTGACAACGCGACTCCAGGAGATACCCACGAAGCCCGCCGCCAGCTCGCGCACATCATCGGTGAAATCCTCAATGCTCACATCCACCTGGCCACCTCGCCAGTCCCAACACTCCTCGCGGAATACGTGGAGGTGTTCGCGGCCACGGAGCCAGGCGTGGAGTGGGAGGAAGGATCCGGCCCGGCAGCCTTCCGAATCCTTCTGGATCGCCGAGCCTCCATCGAGAATAAGGGCAAGGGACCGATAAGCGTCGGCTACGTCGTCTATATCGTACGGTCTAAAACTCGTCGCCCCGACCTCGTTCTGGGCAAAGACTGGCAGGCCGGCCTTGCCGAGCGATGCACCGTTTACCAGCTCCGCCAGATCCGCGATACCCTCGTCAATCGGATCGCTGCCGTTGAGGGCGTCGGTTCATCCAGCACCCGCAACAAGTCCCAACGCTCGCCCGAAGCCAAGTCCGCTCGCGCCCGAAGCAGATTGATACCAGATGGTGACCATCCGCCGCTGTCGTGCAGCGTTCATGCAATCCCGTTGCATGCCCTCCGCGACAGCGGCGTTTTTTTCTCAAATCCCTGTCCATTGCCTTCGTTTCCCCCATTTTTTCTCGATTCGGTCTTTTGAGCATAACCGCTCCCGAATCCCCTAGATTTCGGCCTTCTTCGCGCTCTTTCGCGATCCTGCGCGTTTCTCGATTCCCCTGTCTTGTCCATTTTGCGCGCGACGTCCTCGTCTGAGGTATGCTCAGAACTCAGTGTTCGACCTCAAAAGCGCCACGGGGTCGAGCAAGCTCAAATGTTACCATGCGAGCAGCAACCGCCGG
>CAIQXC010000885.1 GCA_903875675.1 Akkermansiaceae bacterium | reverse complement strand
TGACGCCGTCCTGAAGCTGCCGCGCAAGCAGCAGGCCAAGGTCGTCGAAATGGCCGAGGGGTTCCTGGCACTGCACGCCAAGCCCGGTTGATCGCTGCGGGCACCTCGCGTGAGGAGCAACCGTCCCCGGCCGGCCGATTCCGCATTATCCGGGGTTGTCACAAGTTGCCGGTCTCAATAGGATGGGTTCATCGGCGTTCCACGGCCCGAACATGGCGACGGAAACCACTGTTCACCGCCGGTCTCAATAACAAAAGCCGGCCCGTGGAACATTCACGACCGAGATAACGCCGCGTTTCGGGCTGAATCCACGCGGGCACCCATCCTAACAACTGCGAGGACCGTCCGGCCTATAGCCCTGTTCCTGTCGCACGGGCTATTTTGAGAGCTTTCCGGTAAGATACCTGAGTTCTCTTCGAATACCCAACGAAAAGGCGATGGCTTGAGTGCTCCAGAAGAACCCAGCAGAAACGCGTGCCGTCGCTCCGGATGTCGAAGAAGCCACTGAAACTATAGTCGTCGAGTGGCCACCATGGTGTGCCAAGCAGCCTTATGAAGTCGCCCTTTGTCCTAATGTGCATTCTCTCAAGATCGATCTCGCTTGGCAGGACGGGGCAATGAAAGAATGGACGAGAGTCAACCACATCAGGTGGAGAGTCCTGGAAAAGCCCACAATATTTTCTTCCCGTGAGCAACGCGTTGAAATCTCTGTTCTGCATAAACCAAGTGCCGCCCACGTGGTTGGTAAACTTTTCGTCAAACTTTTCGTCAAGCTTGGTTAGCTTACCGTTGGCAACCTCGAATACCTCAAATTGGACAGAAATCTTGTCAAGACGAGTAACGTTGTCGCTAGTGCTCGACAAGTCGGAAAATCCGTCATCGGCGCTTATGTTCGCCAGCGAGAGGCACCAGCAAAGGCCTATGGTTCGTGGAAGTAATCGCGTATTCATTTTGCAAGGCCTTTTACTCGACTACACCATTGTCGGCTAGGAACGTCTCCCCCTTGGGGCGCCATCAGCGAAACATTCTTCTTAATAAAAGAAATCGGATCCGGATCTATATCATGTTGTGGGTCCTTTGGGTTATCACCAACATATCCTGCCACATGCCCGAGTTCATGCGCAAGCACGCCAACGGGAGCCTTAGTGCTTATCAAAACTCCCGTATCTTGACTCGCCAAGCCCTCAGCCGCGCCGTTGTCGATAGTGGCATCTGTGAAAGTCATCGGAATATTGTTGCCAGTGCGGTTTCCCAAAGCGAGAGGGACTTCCTTATCATGGGCGCGGTCATAGTCGTTATCCGCAGGGGCCGTTGGAGGGTTTTGGCTCTGGAACACAGCCTCGGCCGTAACAAAGCACGCGATCGTGTAAAGGTGGCAGCAACATTTTAGATATCCGTTTAGGGCCGCTATCAACTGATTGGCCTTTTTGTCCAGATCTTCCTGTCTCTTCTTGTCGCCCTTTGGGATCGATGTGTCTCCCCTCGGGAGAATATTGATTTTTGGATCCCGACCAAGGTAGTCATACCATCCGAACGAGTTGTTGTAACAGAACCCATACAGGTTCACGCCGCCCCTTTCCCCGATCGGATCTCTCGATGGCCAATAGGGGATACCCGACGCGCTTTTCATAGCCGCAGGGCCGATTTTCCGGCGCGGTTGTGCGGGCTGGCGGCGGGTTGCCAGGTGCGTTTCGTTAGGCAAACGGAAAAAATCCCAGACGCGGTTTTTTCCGGTGACATTGCGGCGCTCAGGCGAGGTTGGTGTGCTGAAGTAAGCCATTTTCCAAGCGCAGGGATAGCGGC
>CAIQXC010000884.1 GCA_903875675.1 Akkermansiaceae bacterium | reverse complement strand
CTCTCCAACTCTATCCGCCCACCCGGCGGTTGCTGCTCGCATGGTAACATTTGAGCTTGCTCGACCTCGTGGCGCTTTTGAGGTCGAACCCTGAGTTCTGCGGCTTTTTTGGGGGGCTCTCTTGCCGGATCAGTGAGTTCCAACGAGGTTTCGCCTCAGACGCAAGCCGCAATGCACAGAAATTGACCTAACGGCGACGTCATTTGCTACTGGCGGACTCCAAGGCTTGGCTCAAAGGGCTGGAGACGTTGATCATGGTATTGTACTCCTTGACCTTGCAGTGCAAGCCGATTTTCATGACCGGGACTCTGCCTTGGGGCGTATCGGCCTCGCCGATCTCCACGAACAGGCGCTTGCCCAGATCGTTGGCGGCGGCATCGTCGGTGGCCAGTTGCAGTTTTTGTGCCAGCCCGGCATTTTTGCTCACTTTTGTAAGCAGGGCGGGTTCCAAGAGGATGCGCTTGAGCCATTCAAGTCGGTCGTTGCGTTCTTTGGACGTTGACTGCACAGGAATAGGAAACTGC
This sequence comes from Akkermansiaceae bacterium, assembly GCA_903875675.1. Taxonomy (GTDB): domain Bacteria; phylum Verrucomicrobiota; class Verrucomicrobiia; order Verrucomicrobiales; family Akkermansiaceae; genus Luteolibacter. The sequence goes on along the minus strand of CAIQXC010000884.1, from coordinate 6,345 downwards.
AGCAACACCGGGTGCACGGGTTGATTGACCTTGTAGGTGTGGTAGGCAAACGCCCCGGCACCCAACAAAATCACCAATAAAACCCCAGCTGCAATAATCCATCGTTGCATGCCGAGGGATTATGCTTCATTCCCGGTGTTCCTCCAAGCCTAAATTTATGGAATACCCGATTTCAGCCGCGTCCGTCGAAACATTACCCAACGGCCTCACTCTCATTCTTGATGCCGACCCGAGCGCCCCGGTCGTCAGTGCCCAAATTTGGGTGGCCACTGGCAGCATGCACGAGGACGGCCACCTGGGCGGCGGCTTATCGCATTTTCTTGAGCACATGGTATTCAAGGGCACCCGCGACTTTGATGCAGAATCTCTGGCGGACACGGTGCAAGAGGCCGGCGGCCACTGGAACGCCTACACCTCATTTGACCGCACGGTTTATTATATCGACGGGCCGGCCGAGTCGCTCGCGGTGTTTCTCAAAACCCTCACCGGTTTGGTGTTTTTCCCGCTGCTCCCGGAGGCGGAGTTCGAGAAAGAAAAGGACGTCATCCGCCGCGAAATCGACATGGGCCTGGACGACCCCGACCATGCCGTCACCCGCCTGCTGTTTGCCACCGCCTTTGTCCAAGACCCGCGGCGCCACCCGGTCATCGGCCGACGCCAGCTCTTTGATGCCATCACCTACCAGGACCTGGTCGGCTACCACCGCGAGCGCTACGTCGCGGAACATTGCGTCGTGGTCATCTCCGGCGATTTTGATCCCGCACAAGCCCGCGAGACCCTCACCGAACTCACCGCCGAATGCCTCACCAGTTGCACCCGATCGCCGCTGGTGGCCTGCGATTCCCCACAACTCGGGCCGCGCCGCGCCCGAGAAACATTTGCCATTCCCACCAGTCGTATTTCGCTGGCATGGAAGATTCCTGCTCTGGACGACCCCGAGGCGCCCGCCTTCGAGGTTCTGGCAGCGATGTTGGGCCGCGGACGCTCGTCCCTGCTTCACCGGCGCTTGCGCGAGGGCCTCGAACTCGCCCTCGAAATCTCTGCCATGGCCTGGACCGGCCCCGGCCGCGAAGGACTCTTCGCCGTCTCCGCCGACGCCAACCCCGCCAAGCGCGACGCTCTAATCGAGGCCGTTTTCGCCGAACTCGCCAGCTTGCCCGGCCTGCCGCTCGACGACGATCTGGCAAAAGCCAAACGTCAGATCGCCGCCAGCCAGTTCGGCACGCTGACAAGTGCCTCAGGACGCGCCTCCGATCTAGCGTCTAACTGGCATGAAGCGCGCGATTTGGATTTCACCCGCCGCCATCTTGCGGCGATCCAAGCGGTCACCACCGAGGCGGTCCGCCGGGTTGCAGCCACTCTCACCGACCAACGGCTCACCCTCACCATTATTGATCCGCTCGATGCGCCAGCCCCGGCTCGTATCGCCAAAACCGCCCGCCGCCGCGAGGAGATTGAGGTCCACACGCTGCCTAACGGGCTCACCCTGGCGCTCATCCCGGACCACCGGGTGCCGCTGGTCCATTTTCAGGCTGCCGTGCGCGCTGGCTTGCCCTCGGAAACCACGTTGAGCAATGGCCTCAACCAATTGCTGGCTGCCACCCTCACCAAAGGCACCGCCAGCCGCAGTGCCCAGGACCTCGCGCTGACCTTGGAATCCCTCGGTGCCTCCATCGCTGCCAATACCGGCAACAACGCGCTGCTCGTCAGAGCCGCCGGTCTGACTCCGGACTTTGCCACCATCGCGGACGTGTTCGCCGAGGTCCTGCATTCCCCTGCCTTGCCTGACGACGCCATCCTCCGCGAAAAGGCCAGCCAGCTCGCCGCCCTCGAAGAGGCGCTCCAAGACCCGCTGCACACCGGCTTTCGCACCCTGCGCCACGCGATTTTCAGCGGCACCGGATATGGCTTGGATCCCCTCGGCAGCGCAACAACCCTGGCCGAGCTTGAGCGACCCGCCCTCGTCGCCCATCACGCCCGCCATTTCTCCGCCGCCAATCTCACCATCGCCATCGCCGGCGATTTCGAACCCGCCGCCGCCCTCGCCATCCTGACCGAAAAATTGGCACCCTTGCCGCCAGGCCAAGCGTGGGCCGCCCCCGCCAGCGTCCTCAGTCCTGGCTGCCACCTTACCTCCCGCTTACCGAAAAAACAGGCGGTCTTAACCATCGGGTTTCCGGGTTCGAGCGTCGGCGGTGCCGACCGTTATGCACTGGCGATGATTCAGGAATATGCGTCGGACATGGCCGGGCCATTGTTTTCCCGCATCCGCGAGGAACTCGGCCTGGCCTATCAAGTCGGTGCCACCCAGTTCCTCGGCTTTGATGCCGGCCTTTTCACCTTTTACATGGCCACCGCCCCCGATCAGATCGAAGTGGCCCGCGCCGAACTCTACAGCGAAATTGCCAAAATCGCCGCCTCCGGTATTCCCGCTGCCATCTTCGACCGCGTCCGGGCCACCGTCCTCAGCGGATTGGCTATCCAGCAGCAATCCTCCCCAGCCATCGCCCAGCACGTCGCCATCGACCTCCTCTTCGGCCACCCTGCCGATGCCCACCGCTGCCTGCCAGCCATCTATCGGGCGCTCACCCCGGAGGTGGTTCGAGAAACCGCCACCCGGATATTTTCCCACCCGGCCAGCAGCGTCACCATCCTGCCCGAGCTCGAGGCCCAGGCCTAGGGCCTTCTGCGTTTTTGGCACACTACGGTCCATTTGTTCATATTGATTGATCTTGGGGAACTCTTCCTGCCGAAAGTCAAGGTGTGGCACGACCGGTCCAAATAAGATGCCGCTCTAGGAGCATTCGATATCATATCGCCGGATGACACTATCATCTCTTTATGTGAAAAGAAAATATATCAATATAGCAACGGATATGGCTCCACCCGCTGCGATGATGATTTGGCGTTTCTGCACTGGTGTAGCTGCTTGGTACTGCCGGACAATGAAATAGATCGAAAAGATTGACACCAGTCCGAAGATAACAAAAAGTGCTATAGGCATATATGGGGTGGCGTAATTGTTGAACGTTTGCTGTGATGCCAGCCGCGATGTTGAAGTGAAGTTGGTTGGTGAAAGGATAGGCTCCAGCGGCTTGGCATCCACGATTTGTTCGGCTTGCTGGTGAGCGACTTCACCTGGCATTAAGCGCTGATGGGAAGTGCCCGAATAGTGCAGCTAGAGCGGCAACCGTATCTCCACCGACATCGCCGCACCCTGCGGTTGCCTTGGGAGCTTGGATTTCCTTAGTTAGCAAAGATTCAAGCGAGCCTCTCATGAAGTTCAAGAGTTCCTTCTCTGCTGCACTATCCTTCACAAATTCGTAAATAGAACCTCCGCACATCGTCTTCATTAGCTGAAAGGTCCCGCGATCCGGTTTATCTTCTTGCTTGCAGTGTGGCTTGAATAAAATTATCTGCATTCTATCGCCAATGACGATCAAGAAACTAATGCTTCCTTCTTTATTCAGCGAAGCTTGAGCAAGGTGATCATTCCCTTCGACCTGGAACTGAGACGCATCCCGCAAAAAGACAACTGCGGCTGCTTGCTCCCTTGGGGGGGGCGAAGGTACAACAACTCGCGGCGGCTTGTTCCAGTAGGCAATAAGTTTGTTTTGTTCTTGGCCTACTGCTAGACCCGTAATCATGAAAAGCAAGATTGGTAGGCTCCGATTTCTCATATTGATATTTTTAGCCGAACAGTGTAATTAGTACGGGCTAGAAAGTGGCCCAAAATCAGGGTTTTGTCGAGTCTAATGGTTTGAGTGTTGTCTAACAGACTAGAAACCAATAGCTTGCGGATTTGTAACCGATAGTTTATGACTTGGGAAGCCTAATGAAATGGGGAGCATTTCGGGGCATTTGGCTTTCGGGTTATTCCGGCTAATGAGGGGTGATTATCACCGATGGCTGAGGGCTTTCACCCCTGTAGGATTTCCCAAAATCTAAAGTCCTCAATCCATCCTTTTCCCCATGTTCCCCTGCAAATCGCCCTGAAACGTCCCCCTTCAATATGAATCCACTCGCCGCCATCGCCGCCCGTCTCCATGACGCCATGCTCGCCGGGGCTGCCTTTGCTGCCACCCTTCAAGACGAAGCCGCTTGCCCGCAATGACTTGGAAAGCCTTCAACGCCGCGGCTATCATCTCAGCCACTTGGTAAGATAAGGATTAGAACAGGTGCTCTGAATCTAGGGTTGCCAGTGCGGAATTGATGTGGTACATCCCTACCCATGCGTGCATTAACATTTGGCTTGGCAGCGGTATTGATTCCGGCATGGAGCTTGCTCGCGGGCGAAACTCCCGCAACTCCCGCAGCGACCGAGGTGGAAAAGCCTCCGGTTACCGAGGTGGAAAAGCCTCCGGTTGCGGTCAAACCACTGATCGCTGTTTATGACTTGGCAGGCAAACTCGTCGAGGCTGGCCAGCACAAGCAATCGCTGCTGGATATGGATACCTCACGGCCGCTCACCTTGTTTGATTTGACCAAAAGCTTGGGCCGGGCGCTGACGGATTCCGCTGTCAAGGCCGTGGTGCTCGATGCCGATGGCGCAGAGTTGGATTTTGCTCAAATTCAGGAAATCCGCACTCACCTGCTCGCACTGCGCGAGGCAGGCAAGGACGTGTGGCTGTACAGTGAACATCTATCCAACAGAATCGCCCTGCTTGGCTCGGCGGCCAATCACTTTGCGCTGATGCCGGAAGCCGATTGTGCCTTCAACGGCATTTACGCGGAATCGATGTATTTCAAAGGTCTGCTCGACAAGCTGGGGGTGCAAGCCGATGTGATTCACATTGGGGATTTCAAGAGTTATGGGGAAACCTACTATCGAAGTGGACCGAGTGACTATGCCAAGCAGCAGGAAGAAATCCTTATCTCCTCAATCTTTGAACAACTCGTCGAACAGGTCGCCAGCGGTCGAAAACTGCCTGTGGACAAGGTCAGCAGCCTCATCGACGACGGTGCCCTGACCGCCGCCGGAGTGGTTGCGGCAGGGCTCGCCGACGAGGTTCTTTACCGCACCGAATTTGTTAAGAAATTGCGCGAGACGTATGGCAAGGAGGCCAAGTTTGATCGCAAGTACCAACTTCCTGACCTGGACGGGCCGGACATCAATGGCTTGCTCGATGTCTTCCAATTGATGTTCCGCAACAAGTCCGACGCCTCCAAATCCAAAAAAGATTACGTCGCTGTGGTCGCCCTCGACGGTGATATCTCCGATGAATCGGTGGCCCCGGTGCGCACTCAGATTCTCAAACTTATCAAGGACGAACACGCTAAAGCCCTGGTGCTGCGGGTCAATTCACCCGGCGGTTCGGCGCTGGCCAGCGAGGTGCTGTGGGAGGCCGCGGACCAGTGGAAGCGCGGGGGACGGCCGTTGGTGGTGTCGATGGGTGGCGTGGCGGCCAGTGGTGGCTACTATGTTTCCAGTGGTGCTGACCGGATCTTTGCCGAACCCGGAACCATCACCGGGTCGATCGGCGTGGTGGGCATGAAATTTGTTCTCAGCGGTGCCTTGGAGAAACTCGGTATTACGACTCATGCCATCCAACGCGGCAAGAACGCCGGTGCCATGAGCATGACCCGCGAGTATTCCAAGGAGGAAGCGGAGATGATTCGAAAGTCGATGAGCACGGTTTATTCGACCTTTAAAAAACGCGTGACCGATGGCCGCGGCAAAGCCTTGAAAGGCGATTTGGAGCCCTTGGCCGGCGGCCGCGTCTATAGCGGCAAGGATGCCCTCGCCATCGGCTTGGTGGATGAACTTGGCGGTTTGCGCGAAGCGATCATTCACGCTAAACGCAGCACCAAACTGCCCAAGCTCGATGTTCGCCAACTGCCCGAACCCAAAAGCCCCATCGAAGGTCTCTTTGCCAAACCCGATAAGGACGAAACTGAGATTATCCGCGCCGGCCACGCCCCATCGGTGAGTCTTCAGCTCCACCAGTGGCTTGCCACCGGCGGCCTCCTCGAGGCCCTGCCACCGTCCGCCCGCGCCGGGGTCGTCCGCCTCGCCGGGCGCATCGACGCCTTCAAAGGATCGCCGATCCTGCTGCTAGGGCCAGAGCTCAATCTGCGTTGGTGAGGCATCGCGCAATGCGTCTGGACGGTCACAGAGCGCCCAACACTGTCCATTTAGCGCTCTCTGGCGGAAAATGGGCATCTTGCCCACATTTGCCCATGAGATGAGCAAGAGAAGGCCGCTAGACGGCTGGATTTGCTCCGCGCATGGGCGAATGGCGGCGAGGACGCCACCACTCCTTGAAGGGCACTCAAGGAGAGTGGGCATCTTGCCCACATTTGCCCATGAGATGAGCAAGAGAAGGCCGCTAGACGGCTGGATTT
>CAIQXC010000883.1 GCA_903875675.1 Akkermansiaceae bacterium | reverse complement strand
GGTGTAGCTAAGCCATTGGACGGCTCCTTCGTGCATGACGCCGGAGACGCGGATGCCGGACTCGCCGGGGACTTGATAGAAAGCAAAATTCTTCCAAGCGGAAGGCAGGGCGGGGAAGGGGGTGAGGAGGTGATCGGCGGACTGCAGGGCCATGGCGAGGGGGACGAGCAGATAGGATGTGTAGTTGGTGGTGAAGTGGAAACTTTTGCTACCGGGATACTCGGAGACGCCCTGCTGCCAAGCGTCCTCGCAGCGGAAGTTGTGCTTGAGAATCTCTAACGCGTGGTCACCGCGGCCGTAATGGAGGTCGGCCAGGGCGAACCAATTGGCGACGAAGCCGATCATGCCCTCGCCGTGGCGGTTGCGCTCCCATGTGTGTTCGAGGGTGCGCAGGGCCTTGGCGCGATCCAAGGTGGGGATGAGTTCCATGGTTGGCCAGCCGAGATAGACGAAGCCGCGCACACCCTGATAGCCGCCGCCACTGCGTTGGTCCAAATCGCCGGCATACTCGAGGTAACGCTGGTCGTTTTGTGGCAAGAGCAGGTGGGTGGCCACGTCGTTCCAGCGCTCGCTGAGTTGGGAGTCGCAGCCGAGGGCGAGGGCATCGCGGCGGGCAATGAGCAGGCACCACTTGGCGGCCAGGGCGGCATCGATGGGATGGGGCGCTACCAGGTCCTCGGTTAGAGACGTCATTTTTGGCAGCAGGTAGTTGCCAGACTGGGGGTCGAGGTGGGCGAGACCTGACCAGAATTGGGCGAGGCCCCGCATGAGTGGATAGAGTTGGGCGGGTGAGAGGCTTTTGTCTGGATAGAACCGTTGGTGGCGCTCAAACAAGGCGGCGGCAAAGCCGTCGAGATGGCGCTGCAATTCGTATTGGCCGCAGGGGATGTTGCGGCCGTCAGTTTTCACCTCGTGGGCGAAGGCCATCGCATCCGGTGCGGCGATGCCGCTCGTTAGAATGTTCGTATAAACCTGGGCGTTGTCATGAAGCGCCGCGGGTTTGAACTGGCAGTCGAGGATGGCCCTGGCTTGGTCGGGCAGGCCCACTGCGGTGAATGCCTGGAGCGCCCAACCGGCGGCACCGTAGGTGAATGGGTGCATGTCCCAGCAAGGCACGGCAAACATGCTTTCCCCTGGCAGGTAGCGTTTGCTGCCGCAGGTGCTCAGGGTCCAGTAGAGGGAGCGATACCACAGACGTTCGATGTCCGCATCGGGCATGGCGAGCACGGCGCACTGCCGCCAAAGTTTTTCCCAGGCCGCGCGGTGGGCGGTGAGCAAGGCGTCGAAGCTGGCGTCGGCACCGGCGGGGGGGGCGGCAAATTTGTCAGAGTTGATCGGGTGCAGGAAAAACGTCAGGCAAAGCGGTTGGCCCGGGGTGAGTTGCAGCGTGACGGGGTTGTCGGCGCTGCGGGTCAGTGGCAGATTGGATTGCAGTGACCAGTAGAAAAGCGTGAAAGCGTCGGGCGCTGAGGTTCCTGACAACGCATTTGGCGAAGCTTGTTTGAGGTTGGCTGCGGTGGGCAGTTGGAGGTGCCACAGGCGGGCTGACTCGCCGCGGGGAGTCAGTCGGATCGCTAGCAGTGAGGGCTCAGCCATCGAGCAAAATACCTCGGCATCGTAGCCGGCATCTTGCGGAAAGCGGACCGATGTTTTTGCCAAGCCATCTGTTAGTGATAACTCCTGGTGATAGGAAACGGGGGTGAGGCCGGCCAGCGCGTCGCAGGCGAGCAGGGGGCCGGTGAGCGGGAGGCGTTGGTCGGTGTTGCGCCACAGTGCGTCGCTCCACAGGGTGGGGAAGCCGAGGCCCGACGCCGCAAGGCAGCCGCCGAGGTGTGCGTTGCCAAGCAAGACACCCGGTGCTGCGGTATCGGGGTGGGTGCTGGTGAAGGAATGGCGCTGCAGTCGCTCGAGTTGTACGCTGCGGGCCTCCGCTTCGGGATCGGCGGGTGGGGTGGGGGACTGGGCTAGCAGAGAACTAGTTAGGACCAGTGTGCTCATGAGCAAGGGGCAGGTTAGGCGGAACATGGGATTGGCGGATGGTTGATGATGCCTGCCGGAAGGGTTCAGGGTTTGGTGGAGAGTTCTTCTTTGCGGCGCACTTCGATGGTGCCGGAGGTGTCGCTCGATGACTTGGCCTCCGTTTCCATCACGGGTTCAGCCACTGCGGCGGGCACCCGCAAATCGGCTCGGTACTTGGCCATCAGGCTGGTGGCAATTTTCACCGCATCGCCCACGGGATGATCTGGAAAGTTGCTGCCGGTCGTTTGGACCCATTGGCCGTCGGCCTGGACCCGCCATTGATGATATTCGGTGGCGTCGAATGGGGTGGTGGTTTCCAAGGCATGATCGACGCGTTGGATGAATTCGCGCCAACGGCCCATGTAGTAGGTGTTGAACAGGCCGTTCCACTCGCGGCGCGCATAATCACTGAGGCCGCCGCCCGGCTCGTGCCATGTGGTTAGGATTTCGCGGGCGTTGTGCTCGTAGTAGTCCGCCTCCGCAGGCGTGGCGGCCCAGGCACGGGCATCGGCGATCCAGCGGCCCATCAGCCACTCGTGGCGAGTTCCTAACAGCGTATTGATATCTTCGCCGAGTTCCAGCAGGCGGGCGGACTCCTTGCGGAAAGCCGCCAGATCCTTGGATGCGGCCGCAGCCATCAGGCGCTTGCCTACGATGAAGGTGGCGTTGCCTAACGCTTGGCGTGTGAGGTTGACCAAATCATACCGATAGCCGTCGGCGCTGCGGGAGTCGGGTTCTGCGGCGAGCAAAGCATCCACCACCGAAACCAGTGCGGCCTGATGTTCGGGTCGGCTGATTTTGTTGGATGATTGCAGGACCGGGGTGGTCTGGAGGAAATTCTGGCGGCCCCAGAAGCCGTCTGGATCGTCAGTGAAAATCTCTTTTTGGAGGATCTGCCATGCCATGCGCACGGCGGGATCGGCGCGGCCAGCGCGGCGGTCTGCATAGGCGTCGAGCCAAGCGTTGAGATTGACTTTGGAGTTTTTGTGCCAGACTTGTTCGAAGAGGAGGTCGAAGGCGACGGGGTTGATGTTGAGTCCTTCGAGGGTGGTGCCGATGCCGCGGCAGTTTTCCACGGGCAGGGCGGCGGCGGATCTATCAGAGATGATTTTGAGTGGGGCGGTGAGGTTGGTGGTGCCGCCGAAGTTGCCGACGAAGCACCAGAGGAAGGGAGCGCCGTGGAAGTTATCGGACTTGCGGAAAAACTCAGTTTGTTCGCAGACGTAATCCAGATAGATCATCTTGCCCTTGGGCACAGCGAGGGTTAGGGCTTTGAGGCGCGGCGGCGTCCATTGTTGGTCGAAGAAGAAATTCCACGACATGAGATACCAGACTGCGGCGGGATCGCCGCCGGCCATGCTTTGATAGATGGTGCCTGACACTTTGGCGAGGTAGTCGGGCTCCCAGCTGGGCGGGGCGATTTCGTTGAAGGGATCGGCGCTGTAGAGGTGGTCGCTGCCGAACATGGCTGCCTGTTCCTTGAGAAACCGCTTTTGGATGTCGAGGAAGAGCGGGTCGGTCGGATCGAGGAACCAGGTGGCGTAGCGCTCGGCCATGCCGCCCCAGCCGGGCTTGATCTGGGTGATTTTGGCGTCCGGTTTGACGTCCTTGAGCGCTTGGGGGACGTGGCCGGCGAAGGCGGCGAGGATGGGTTTCATGCCGAGACTGCGGGCGCGTTCGAGGATTTGGGATTGCAGGATGCGCTGGCCCTCGATGTAGGACATGGGCAGCGGGCCGCCCCATTGATCGAGGTTGGCCATGTGTTGCCATGGCAGGTGGGCGGGGCCGGAGAAGAACTCCTGAACTTTTTCCTGGGGGATGCCGTAGGACTGCCAGACTTTGAGCCAGGTGGCTTCCTGGCCGCTTTGGAGCAGGGGTCGGTTGATGCCGTTCATGGCCATCCAATCGACAAATCGCTGCCATTGGTCCCATTTCCAAAACGGGAAGCTATATCCGAACGTGCAGTAGTTGAGGGCGAAGCGCTCTGAGGCGGCGCAGGTTTGGTGGACTGGGGCAGCGGGCAGCGGCGGCTTGGCGGCGAGTTGCAGTGGGGCGCAGGCTTCCCAATCGAAGTTGACTTTGCATTCGTGGCGGAGATACCAGTTGAAGGCCATTGCCAAACTGGTGCCAAGGTTGCCGCGCAACAGGATTTTTTCCCCGCGGGCCTTAATTTCAAACACATCGCGGCCGCCGTCTTGCGGCATGAGTTCACACACAAATGACCCAGCATGCTCCGGCAGCACACGCTGAATCAGCGCCGTGGCTGCGGCCACCGGATCTCCCGCGGGTGCCGCGGGCTCGGCTAACAGGATTGGAGTTGCTAGAACGAGCATCAGCAAATGGTTGAACATATAAGTTAGAAGTTAGGGCAGGGGTATCCCATCCTGGATGCGGGTGTCGCCAGGCATGATAACGAAGTGGCGAGCGCCGAGGGTCAATGCGAACGGTTGTTCGGTGTGGACGGTGACGGTGCCAGCACCGTCGTAAAGCAGGTCGGCGGTGACGGAGCCGAAGCGCAGGCGGCGGATGCCGTGGGGCTCGGCGAGGCGCAGTTTCCACTCGAGTGCGTGGTGTTTGGCGTCGGGGCGGAAATCTAACAGAATCGCAGACTGACAGGGCCTTCTTGACGTAGACCTTCTTGTGGAAATACCCGCCGAGGTCTGAGTCGGCGGGCTCAGCGGTGGCGAGGCCCGGAATCGACATTGCGGCCGGGATCATCAGCAGCAGGATGGACGGAGCCGTCATTTTCCGGCGGAGGGCTCGGGGGCGGTGCTGGTGGTTAGAACGGGTTCCGGTTTGCCAGGAACAAACAGCGCGGCACGCAAGGTGGCCCCGGCGGCCAGCGCGATGGGCGTGCCGCCATCGACTTTGGAAGTGGCCGTGACCGGGGAGTTGTCCAGGGTGTAGCGCACCACAGCGCTGGGGGTGCTGCGGAGGATGTTGAAGATGGAAGCGCTGGCGCTGCCGTCCGATGCCTTGGTCAGGCGCACCCGCAGGCTCAGCGGGTCGAGGTGGATTTTGCCGGTGGCGTATTCTTCGGCAAATTGCAGGTCGGTGGCGGCGCACACGGCCTTGAGGTCGTAACGTTTGGCCACTTCCAGCACGCTCTTGTCGGTCACCGGGAAGCGGTAGTGTTGGCAATCGGGCACCAGGTTTTCGTTGCCGAACGTCGAGAGCAAGGCGCAGACGAGATTGATGCGAAGCGGGTCGCTGACGCTTGCCGGGGCGCGGCCGTCCTTCTGGGCTTCAATTTTGTAGTAGGCGCGGAACCATTTTTTATAGACGTCCCAGCCGAGTTTGCGGATGAGGCCCATGTGGAACGAGTGCAGGTCATCGACGCCCATTTGGTCCCAGGCGGTATTGGCGGCGAGGTATTTATCGCCGGCGTGGAGGTAGAAGTTGTTATTGAAATCGTAGCCGGTTTGGCGGCCGCCGGGGCCGAATTCGATGCGGTAGCGGGTGTCTTTGGTGAGCAGTCGCTCCAAGGCATAGGACAGCTTGACATTGGCGAACGCCTCGCCGCCGGCGTTGGGGGTGATGTACCAGCGGGCGAAGTCGCGGGCATCGAAGACGTGACCCATTTCATGAACGAAGCCGAACTCGACTTTGCCGGAGTTGAAGTCCTGCATGAAGGGCGGCACGCTGGTCCAGTCGATATCGATGCCATCGAGGCCGGCGGTGCCCCAAGCGCCGAGTTTTTCGTGGCCGCGCAGGACCATCGGCGGTTGGTTGGACGTGAGTTCGACCATCGAGTCATAGACTTGGTCGAGGAAGCCGATAAACTCTTTAGGATCCTTCAATATCTTCCAATCGTCCGGGCGGAACCGGGCACTGACGTGCTGTCCCTTGAGGGTTTCGGTTTGCAAGGCAGCCGGAGCTTCGGCAAGAACGGCTTGGACGGCAAACCCGAGGGCTGGCACGAGCAGAAGGGAACGGAGCGGGTGGATCATGTGGAGGGGATGGATGGTTTTGCCATGGATCGCGGGGTGATCAAGCCCATCAGGCTGGCTCTAGAGGCACCTGCCTGCAAGCGCAATCGAGATATCTAATTCTTGTACAATCGGCGAGCGTGCGGTGCCGCTTGCCAAGCGGTTTCGAAGTAGCGACACTGTCGTGGTCTTTGCGCCGCCTCTCCCCCCATGACCCGATTCTCACCATGGATTTTTCGCCCCAGCAGGCGTGGTGGCTTTGCGCTGATCATCACGCTAACGCTCATGGTCTTGCTGGTGATCTTGGTCACCGGCTTGCTGTCGCTTTCGGCGGTGGGCCTGCGCAGCGTGGGCAATGAGGCCGCCCGAACCCAAGCCCGT
>CAIQXC010000882.1 GCA_903875675.1 Akkermansiaceae bacterium | reverse complement strand
GGTCTGTTGATGAAATATCTCCAATTGGATGCAGACGACGAAAAACACATGCCGCCAAAGGGAAAACCCCAACCAAGCCCCGCCCAGCTCGCAGCTCTTGCCTATTGGATCGAGGCGGGGGCTCCGGCGGAAAAAACCGCCGGCGATTTTGACCTGCCAGCCAGCCTGCGCGCCAGCTTGGAGTCGCTGCTGAGCCCGGCCCAACGGCAAGCGATGGAAGCCAAGACTCAGGCCGAAGCCAAGGCGATTGAAGGCTCACTGGCGACGCTGCGCAGCAATCTGCCAGGGCACCTTGCCTGCGTGGTGCCGGGCCACCCCGAACTTGTGTATGCCCCCGGCAACAACTTTGCCGCCGTGGGCGATGACCAACTCAGCACCCTCGCCCCGCTTGCCAGCAGCGTGGTCTCATTGGAATTGCAGCAAACGAAAGTGAGCGACGCCGGTCTGGCCGCTCTAGCGCCCTTCACCCACTTGCGCCTCCTGCAACTCCAAAACACCGCCATCACCGACGCCGCCCTGCCTCACCTGGCCAAATTGGCATCCTTGGAGGTCCTCAATCTCTACGCCACGGGTGTCACCGATGACGGCCTCCAACAACTCGCCTGCCTCAAAAACTTGAAAAAGATCCACCTTTGGCAAACGAAGGTGACAGCCGCAGGTGCCGACAAACTTCGGGCCGCCATCCCCGGCCTCGACGTCAACCTCGGCCTGCCGCCATCCCCTCCAACGGCCCCAGAGGCCAGCCCCGCCGCCCCCTCTCCTAACAAACCCTGATTCCCTCCTGCCATGCCAAATAGGAAATTTTCCAGCTCTCTCGCCCTATTCGGGTCATTGGTTCTTGCCGGCGGCGCGATCGTCGGCCTGCGCGGCCTGCCCGGTGTGTCGTGGAAGAAGCTGCCTCTAGCAAATTTACAGAATCTCGCCGACAATGACTGGAGGCGGCTCTTCGACGAGGAAAAATTGCCCCCGGCACCAGCGGCCCCCATCTCTGCAGAGACGGCACTGCCCGCTATGGTCACGTTCAACGCCCATATCCAGCCGATATTTTCCGAAAATTGCTACCACTGTCATGGTCCGGATTCCGGCTCCCGCAAGGCTGACCTGCGCTTGGACCGCGCCGAATTTGCCTTCAAGGCGTTGAAGAGCGGGCAACCGGCGATCATCAAGGGCCAAGCGGTCAACTCGGAAGTGATTCGGCGGTTGCGCCACAAGGATCCCAAGGAGGTGATGCCGCCGCCAGCCACCCATAAAGTCATCTCCGAACGGGACATCGCCCTGATCGAAAAATGGATCAACCAGTCAGCCAACTACGAGGAACACTGGTCGCTCATCCCTCCCCAACGACCACCCGTCCCCACCCTCCCAGATAAATCTTGGACTAAAAATCCCATCGACTCATTCATCCTCGCACGCCTCCAAAAAGCTGCCCTCTCCCCTGCCCCAGAGGCCGATAAACCGGCCCTCCTGCGCCGCGTCACCCTCGACCTCACCGGCCTGCCGCCCACCCCCGATGCCGTCACTGCGTTTCTCGCCGACACCAGCGCCGACGCCTACGAGCGGGCCGTCGATGGCCTGCTGGCCTCCACGGCCTACGGCGAGCACCAAGCACGCTATTGGCTGGACGCCGCCCGCTACGCTGATACCCACGGCATTCACATCGACAATTACCGGAACATCTGGCCCTACCGCGACTGGGTGATCAACGCGTTCAATGCCAACCAGCACTTCGACCAGTTTACCATCGAGCAGCTCGCCGGCGACCTCCTACCCATCCCGACCCTGGAACAACGGGTGGCCACCGGCTTCCACCGCTGCCTGCCAACCACTGGCGAAGGCGGTGCCATCGCCGACGAATACCTCGCCACCTACGCCAAGGACCGGGTGGATACCACCTCCGCCGTCTGGCTCGGCCTCACCACCGGCTGCGCTGCCTGCCACGACCACAAGTTCGATCCGATCTCACAGAAGGATTTCTATCAACTCACTGCATTTTTCCGCAACAACCCGATGTCCGCCCTCGATGGCAACTCGGCGGATCACCCACCCAACCTGAAGCTGCCGACCCCTGCGGATGCTGCCCGCTCCAAGGAACTCACCCAGCTCCTGCCCACCAAACAACAGGCACTCAAAGAGGCCGAAAAACTTGCCGCTGAGCAGCTGAAAGCCAGCTTGGCCACTGCCATCACCACCTTACCGGAAGCTCCGGCCGACGCCCTGCTGACCCTCACTGCGGCCGAAGGCACGGGCGGGTCCGCCGCCTTCACCGCACAAGGGAAGCCGGCCACCACGACGTTCGGCGGAGCCTATCAATGGGTGAAACACGGGCCGCTGGCGGCGCTGGCACCCGGTGAGGCATTCACCGCCGAGCTGGGGGATATCGCCAACTTCCCCAACACCCAGGCGTTTTCCTATGGTGCCTGGGTTCGGGGCGAAAATCTGGCCGGTGCCTTGCTCTCGAGAATGGATGAGGCCCATGCCTTCACCGGCTGGGATCTCTGGTTTGAAAATGGCAGCTTTGGCGCTCACCTGATCCATAACTGGCCAGACAACGCGATCAAGGTGATCTCCACAGCCAAGCTCCCGCCTAACGAATGGTGCCACGTCCTCGTCACATACGACGGCTCATCCAAGGCTGCCGGCGTCAAACTTTACCTCAACGGACAGGCGGTCGAAGTCAAAATCGAGAGCGATTCCCTCACCGGCCCACTCACCAACGCCGCTCCCGTCCAAGCCGCCCGCCGCACCCCGGGCCAACCCCTCCGCAATGCCGCCTTCCATGACATCCGCATCGACGCCCGCGCCCTCACCCCCGCCGAGGTGTCCGCCGTCGCCCTCGCCGCCTTCCGCCCCCATCTCGCAAAACTCGCTCCAGACTCTCTCGACCCGGCGCTGCGAGCCATCCTAGCCGCCAATATCACTTCCGCCCCCACCCCCGCCGACGCACTGCGCCGCGAGGTGGCCGCTCTGCAGGCCGAACTCGAGGCCATCGACAAGCGCGGCGTGACGACCCTGGTGATGGCTGAAAATGCCGAGCAACCCACCGCCTACATCCTCAACCGCGGCGATTACACCCAGAAAAAGGACAAGGTCGATGCCGATGTGCCCGCCGTCTTCGGCATTCGCATCGCCAAGGGTGATCCCAAAAACCGTCTCGGCCTCGCCCGATGGCTCGTCAATCCCGACCACCCGCTCACCGCCCGCGTCACCGTCAACCGCTTCTGGCAACAACTCTTCGGCACCGGCCTCGTCGCCTCCTCAGGCGATTTCGGCGTCATGGGCGAGCGCCCGGTCCATCCTGAGTTGCTCGACTGGTTGGCCGTCGAATTCCGCGAAAACGGTTGGGACGTCAAGCGTTTGATGAAATTGCTGGTCACCTCCGCCACCTACCGCCAATCCGGCGTGACCACCCCGGCCAAGCTCGAACTCGACCCCGCCAACCGCCTTCTTTCCCACGGCCCCCGCCAACGCTTGGACGGAGAAATGATCCGCGACCAAGCGCTCTTCGTCAGCGGCCTGCTGGTCCAGAAAATCGGCGGACCCAGCGTCAAACCCTATCAACCTGATGGCGTCTGGGAATCCGTGGCCATGAAGGAATCCAACACCAGCAGGTACTCCCGCGAATCCGGCGAGGCACTCTACCGCCGCAGCCTCTACACGTTTTGGAAACGCAGCGCCCCGCACCCATCGCTCGAAGCCTTCGGCTCCCCGTCCCGCGAATCCTGCACCGTCCGCCGCGAACGCACGAACACCCCGCTCCAGGCCCTCGTCACCTTGAACGATATCCAATACGTCGAAGCCGCCAGAGGGCTCGCCGAACGCGTCCTCAAACAGGCACCCGGTGATCCCGAACGCCTCGCCTGGCTCTACCTCCAGGTCCTCGCCCGCCAACCCAAACCCGCTGAAGTCGCAATCCTCACCGCCGCCCTCGCAGATTTTAAAACCACCTTCGAGCATGCCGCCGAAGACGCCAAAAAACTCGTCACTTATGGCGAACATGTCGCCGACCCGGCCCTCAACGTGCCTGAATTGGCGGCCTGGACGCTGCTCGCCAGTGATAGCCTCAACCTCGACGAAGCCCTCAATCGTTAACCCAACCCATCGATCCCATGGCCTGCGAATCCTACTACCGCTCACTCACCCGCCGCGATTTCTTCGGCCAATCCGCCCGCGGACTCGGCGTCGCCGCTCTCGCCAGCCTGCTCGGCGAGAGCCTCCGCGGCGATACCCATGCCGCCCTCGCCGTGGACAAGCTGCTGCCGCATTTTGCTCCCAAGGCGAAGCGCGTGATCTATCTATTCATGTTAGGCGCGCCATCGCAGCTCGACCTGCTCGATTACAAACCGGGCCTGGACAAACTCTTTGACACCGACTTGCCCGACACGGTCCGCAAGGGCCAGCGCCTCACCGGAATGACCTCCGGCCAGGCACGCTTCCCCGTCGCCCCTTCCAAGTTTAAGTTCGCCCAGCATGGCCAAGGCGGCACCTGGTTCAGCGAACTGCTCCCCTGGACCGCTAAAATGGCCGACGACCTCTGCGTGATCAAAACCATGCACACCGAGGCGATCAACCACGAACCCGCCAACACCCTCATCAACACCGGCAATATGAACGCCGGCCGCCCATGCATCGGCTCCTGGCTCTCCTATGGCCTCGGCTCGATGAACGAAAACCTCCCGGCCTTCGTCGTTCTTCACGCCCAGCACTCAAACCCCAACTCCAACGTCCAAGCCATCTCCGCACGCCTCTGGTCCAGCGGCCCTCTCCCATCACAACACAGCGGCGTCGCCATCCGCCCAAGCGGCGGCGGTATCCAATTCCTCGACGACCCCCCAGGACTCGACCGCGCCACCCGCCGCCGCATGCTCGACAGTCTCGCCGAGCTCAACCACCAGCAAGCCGATACCTGTCTCGACCCCGAAACCCTCACCCGCATCGCCCAGTATGAAATGGCCTTCCGCATGCAGGCGTCCGTTCCCGAACTCACCGATCTATCCAAAGAATCCGAGCAAGTCCACGCTCTCTACGGCCCCGATGTCAAGAAACCCGGCAGCTTCGCCCACTGCGCCCTTCTCGCCCGCCGAATGGCCGAACGCGGCGTGCGCTTCATCCAAATCTATCACCGCGGCTGGGACCAGCACGGCACCCTCCCCGCCCACATCACCTCTCAATGCCTGGACGTCGATCAGGCGAGTTATGCCCTCGTCCAGGACCTCAAAGCCCGAGGATTGTTAGATGATACACTCGTCGTCTGGGGCGGCGAATTCGGCCGAACCGTTTACAGCCAAGGCACACTTACCCGCGACGACTACGGCCGCGACCACCACCCGAAAAACTTTTCCATCTGGATGGCTGGTGGCGGAGTCAAGGGCGGCATGACGTACGGTGAGACCGATGATTTTTCCTACAACATCGTCAAGGATCCGGTGCATATCCGCGACTTCCACGCCACCATGCTCCACTTGCTAGGCATCGACCACGAGCGCATGAGCATTCGCAGTCAGGGGTTGGACATGCGCCTCACCGGCGTCGAACCCTCCAAGATCATCACCGACATCCTCACCTGAGTTCACCTTCTAACACCCAGCCCACCCTCTCATGTTGCGCCCCCTATTCATCACCCTCGGCTGCCTTTTGGCTGTCACCGCCGTCGCCCCCGCAGCCGACGAACCCAAGCCCATTCGCGTGCTCGTCTGGGACGAACAGCAACCCCAGCAAAAATCCGCTTATGGCGATAAATTCCTCGGTGAGACCATCGCCGCGCATCTGGCAAGCCGTCCCGGCCTCAGCGTGAAATCCACCAGCCTCAGCGCCGCCGGGCAAGGTCTCGACGACGCCACGCTCGATGCCACCGATGTCTTGGTGTTCTGGAGCCACCAAAGGTCCAAGGACCAGGACGACGCCCGCGTCGAGGCCATCGTCAAACGGGTTATGGCTGGCAAGCTCAGCCTCATTGCGCTGCACTCCGCTCATTGGAGCAAGCCCTTCGTACGCTTGATGCAGGAGCGTGCCAAAGCCGATGCCATCCTGCAGGTTCCTGAAGCGGACCGCGCGACGGCCAAATGGCAATTCACCAATGACAAACCCTATGGCATCGTACGCCCGGGAACCGATCGCATCACCCCATACATCGAACCAAGCGGTTCTAACACTTGGATGGTTACCTTGCCACAGTGCGTGTTCCCGACCTATCGGGCCGATGGTGCCCCTGGTCACATCAAGGTGCTGTTGCCTGAACACCCGATAGCCAAAGGTCTCCCTCTCGCATGGGACATTCCGCAGACGGAGATGTATG
The DNA here is from genome assembly GCA_903875675.1 of Akkermansiaceae bacterium. Lineage (GTDB taxonomy): Bacteria > Verrucomicrobiota > Verrucomicrobiia > Verrucomicrobiales > Akkermansiaceae > Luteolibacter. The sequence goes on along the minus strand of CAIQXC010000882.1, from coordinate 5,572 downwards.
GAGAGCCCTTCCACGTCCCGCCACCCGATGCGGTTGTCTTCGAGGAACATTGGGACAAAGGCGAACACTTCCGCAGTGGCAGCCTCTGGAAGGTCGGCAAAGGCCGCGTCTTCTACTTCCGCCCCGGCCATGAAACCTTCCCGATTTACAAGCAAGCCGAGCCGCTCCTCGTGCTAGAAAACGCCGTGCGCTGGCTCGCTCAGTAAGATATCACTTGCCTCGTGCAAAAATCATCTTAAAACTGCGCCTTCTTTTATACCAATCCTTGAAAAACAGAAACCAAACCATGCGAATCAAGTTCATCTCACAGAAACTCCTGATCACCGCTATTGCGGCTGTTGCCCTGCCGCTCGTTGTCCAAGCAGATGACAAGAAACCCCGAGCCAAAGTGGATGCCAGCAAGCTCCCGCCGGCCTCAGACAAGGAAAGTGTAACCTATACCGGCGACATCAAGGCGATCCTGGATAAATCTTGCACCAAATGCCACGGCACCGAAAAACAAAAGGGCAAACTGCGGCTCGATAGCTTGGCAGACACTCTCAAGGGCGGCGCGGATGGCAAAGTCCTTGAACCGGGCAAGAGCGCCGAAAGCCCGCTGGTGGCCAACATTGCCTGCATAGGCGACGAGGATGACTGGATGCCGCCAAAGGACAACAAAGCCAATATTCCTCCGCTCACTCCCGCACAGGTCGGCCTGATTCGCGCCTGGATTGATCAAGGCGCAAAATAATGGGCCTCATTGCAAACATCACGTGTGGCGAAACCCTCAGAACTCAGCAAACCCCTTCGCTTCTGACAACTGAGCAAGCAGGCAGGATTCCCCGAGTGGCAAGGGGCACCAGTGGCAGGCGTGCCCAGCCCTAAAGTGAATTTTGCTTCAAGCTACTAAGCCAGTGCATAGTGCGGGTTAAAGTGATCGGAGTGCAGTCTGGACTCGGGGACATCTGGAAGCCCCTGCAAAAAGACCGCACCGGAATTGTGTCCACAGTACCCCTCAAGGATCAACTCGCTCCAATAGCGCAGCCTCGGCCCAAATTTGAGAAACTGCCAGAGGCGCTGCTCCATCCCGAGTTCGCCGCTGCGAATGCCGTTGCGCTCAAACAGGGCCAGCCACTCGAACCGCCCCGGGGCTCGCAGCACATAGGGGGTGCCCATGCCGATCCAATAGTGGAAAGAAAGCGGTGGTGGCACGGCACGAACGAACCACAACTCACCCTTGCTGCCAACGTATCCAGAGCCGCCGATAAATGAAATCTCTTTGCCAGTCACCAACTCGCGCAAACAAGTACGGCCTCTTTTCAACCCGAGGAGCTCGTAGATACCCATTCTTGAGTTAGCCAACGCCTTCGCCAGCGCCAGGTAATCGGCACCAAAACCGAAGACGTCCCCGATCTCGGCAAAGATGCCGGCCATGGTTTCGCCGCCTTCGCCAACCCGCAAGTCACAATGCGTCCACATGGCAAAGTGGGATTCTGTGACGGGGCTCATTGGAGGATAGCCAGGCACGTAGTCGCTGTCGAGTTTCTCAAGCCGTTTGCTGAATGTCCGCAGATCCGGCAATTGCAGGAGCACCTTGGCAAACAGGGACACCGTCTCCAGCACGCTGGCGTAGAGCGCAAACGCAGGATCCCCGCCGCCCCCCACCAATGCTTCGCGCGTCGAAAGCCCTGCCGCTTGCTCTTCCACCTCACTCTTGATTTGCGCTAACATCTCAAAGGATAGATTTTTCCGCGCCTTGGCGGCAATCAGCTGCGCCTTGATCTTGGCAACAAGGGAGACTTGAGGCTTGAACGGCTTGCGCATGCCGGTTTTGTTGTCAGTCATCTCCGGTTTTCACAAGAACCGAGCTAAAATGTCAAGTGTATCCGACACTGTATCTGGTACCCGGCAAATGATTTGGTGATGGGATTCTCATGGAAAGTAACATAACTGCAACACCCGGTTGTTCCTCCTGGCCCGGTCTTGAAAAATCAGGTCTTTCACCTGACAAGAAGTGCCGTGCATTTTTTAGCCCATTAAGATAACCGGGTCCGCCGGTTGTGAAGCGACGGACCCGGGGTTGGGGTTGGAGTTGGTTGTTGGTCCGCTGGACCCGCTGCGCTTACGGTGCGACCACTTCCAGTCGGATGAACCGTTCCGGCGTGGTCTTCGGCAGGATATAGGTCACAAACCCGCCGGCATCCACGGCACCAGCAGTCACATCCGTCCAATTCTGCAGGTCTTGGGAGGTCATGACCTGCCATGTGATGCCGGTGGCACCTGCGTCATGCGGCCAGGCAATCTGGCCGTTCACGATGCCAGGCAGAGTGGCCTTGCCGGTCGCACCCATGAAGTAGGCAATACCGTTCTGCACCCCGTCATGGTTGTAGTCCTTCTCAGCCGTCTGACCACCGGCATGCTGTTGCGCCCAACTGGAGTAACCCGTTGACCCGGCACCAGTGACGGTCACCGTATAGTCCTGCGTGGAACCGTCCGTGGCTTTCACCACGTAATGCACCGGATTGGTGAAGTCCTGCTGCGAACCGGAGGCGGGAAGGCACGATTCACCGCAAACCGTGTAGGTGGGACTCAGCTGCGTCAGATCCGTTCCGGGCAGCACGGCCATGGTGATGTTCGTGCCGGAGATCGTCGCCGGGCCAAACGTCGGGAAGGAAAATGTCTGTATTTCCTTTGGATAGACAGTCTGAGCATACTTGATCGTGATCGTGCCCGAATAGGCACCGCCCCAATCACTGCCGCCACTCCCTTGAGTGAGATAGACGGCATAGTTGTGGAGATCAAAATTGGCTGGTATTCCGTCCAATACAGTTTTGGAAGCCACTAACCTTTGCCCGACGCCATAATCACCACCAGCACCCCAGTTCACCACCGTCGTAGCGTCTGGAATACCATTATCGCCGCCATCGCCGACTCGGAGGGCGAAGGAACTGCCGCCGTTGTCGCTGAATATGACACACATATCACCCGTGTATGGATCGCCGGCAGTGACAGTTCCGTCAACAGATACCTCAGTGAGGATCGATCCCGCAGGCAGGGAACCCTGAGCCAGAGACAGAATTGTATCCCCCGAACCTTCGGGAACAGCGCTGAGGTCCAATGCGCTGCTTAGTATGTTGGTCCAGAAACCAGCCTGGGTGACCGTTACGATGTAGTTGTTCACAGTGGCACCGTCAGTGACCTGATAGATCGCTGGATTGAGGAGGCCGAAGGTCGGGGAGGGCGGAGCGCCACTCGTCTGATCGCAGGTCCCCGAGGAAAGCGTGAAGGTCGGCGCAACGGTAGCCAAATCCGTGCATGGCGGCACAATCAGTGTGATGGTCTTCGCATCGCCTGATTCAATGACCCCAGCATGGCCCGGGATACCGAAGGACAGGATATGGGCCACCGCCGGATGGGGGTCGGTTGGGAAAAAGAGGCCAGCAGTACCGTTGATGGGGTTGAGCGAATTCCATGCAACTGCGGTCCCCTTGGCGTACCTGGCAGTCATGTCATAGCCGCCGCCGCCCTCGTAATAGCCGATAACCAGATGAACCGAATCCATGTTCAGCGTCACCGTACCCATGCGGACGGTATTAGCTTGGGAATAGTTGTTATTGACGATATATTCACCGGGATCGGCGAAACTACCGTTGCCATTCAAGTCCATGTAAACGACGCTGCCGTCATCGCTGGAGGTCCCGAACGTATAGTCGCCGTGTCCACCGGCAGCCAGCACGTCGAACCAGCCCTCCCAGAGAATCGAGAAGTTATCGGGACCAGGGCTCCCTGGAAGTGCGGCAAAGCCACTGCCGTGGTAGTCAATGGTGTCAACTTGATGGCCTGTCGCGGATGGCGTGAGCGCCATCAAATTGGAGATGGGAGCCAGCAATGACTGGCCGTTGGGACCAAGATATGTGCTCTCGCTAAGCCCGGCAAAAAAGCTGATAGTGACGGTGTAGGTATTGGCGGTGGCTCCGTCAGTGACGGTGTAGGTCTTCGCAGTGGTGAAGTCACGGGCCGTGCCGGAAGCTGGATCGCCTGTTCCAGAAGACACCGTGTAAGTCGGCGCAAGCGTCGTCAAGTCCGTTCCGACGGGCACTGACATGTGAATGGTCAAGGCGCTTTGGTCGATGACACCATTATAGGTCAGATCATTGAATGAGGTGATCAGACCTGCGGCGCTGAGACTGAGCACACCGCTCGTTTGGTTGAAGGTCCAGGTTTGGGCCCCTGCCACTTTCGTCCAAACGGGACCGGCACCGGTGAATCCCTCCACGCTGAAGGTGCCACCATAAACCGGGTTCGCCACATCCACCACGGTCCAGGAACCCGTTGCAACGCCCGTACCAAGGCCCGAGGTGTCGATGGCAAAATGGCCGTTCAAATTGGCTGCTCCCTGGCCTGTGAGCTTATTGCAGGTGGAGCTATCGGTGGGTTTGAAGGTCAATGCAGCAGCGGTGTCGAGGACCAGCGAACTGCCGCTGGCGACGGTGGTATTGCCGCTGTAGGTGCTGGGGCCGGTGATCGTCAGTTGGCCACTAGCCGTAACCTGCAGAGAGCCGGGACCGGAAATCTGGCCCGCCAGGATTTGAGGCGTGGTGCTGTCATACTCAAGGACTGTTCTAGCGCCGAGGGAGATGGCCCCAAGGAAATTTCCATGATTCAATGTTCCCGTTCCGACTGTGTTATTACCACTCACTGCGGCCCTCACCCCTCCCACCACCAGGACACCATTGGCGGAGCCATTGATTTGCGCAAGAGTGATTGGTCCGGTGAAGGTATTCTCACCACTCAGACTCACCCAATTCGGAGAACCCTGCGTGTTGAATGTAATTGCCAGAGAGGTCGGGCTGTTATCGGAGGAATCCACAATGGCTCCTGTGAAAATGATCGCCTCACGGTCGCCATTGCCATTGTTACCAGTGAATATAGCCAGCGTTTTCGGGCCCGTCCCGGTGGCGGTCACGTCGCCGAACGTCAGGCTGGCGTCGTTGTCATTATATACAATCGACACCGTTCCGGCACCGCTGCCAGCCAGGTTCAAAGGTCGGTTGGTCGATTGGTTCACACGTGGGTTACTGCCATCACTCCGCAGGGCGGCCCCATTGTGGAGGTCGATGATGGCGGCGGGGCCGGTGGGCGCTCCAAACACGCCGGGAAGCCCATCGTCCGAGAGATAGGCGGAACCCGAGAACCTCAACGTGCCGCTATTGACGATGGTCTTGCCGGTGTAACTGTTGGCTCCGGAAAGAACCACGGTGGCGTGGCCAGTAATCGTCAATCCGCCGACACCGCTGACGGCATCACCGAAGGATACACCGCCCGCATTACCATTCGTGGTATCAACCGTCATATCAGCGTCGAGCGTGACGGGACCATTCCAAGTGGTTCCCCACCCGTTGACACTGGCGAACGTTCCGCCGTTGCTGATCAGAGCGTTGGCAGAAGTGACATTGTCAAACTCAATGGTGGTACCCAAACCGAGCGTGACGGGTCCCGTTCCCAAAACACCGCTCAAGCCCGGACTGATTCCTCCGACCATGGTGCCACAATGCAGCACACCGCCGTCTATAAAGGTTCCACCGCTGTAAGT
>CAIQXC010000881.1 GCA_903875675.1 Akkermansiaceae bacterium | reverse complement strand
GATCAAGAGAGTCCTGCAATGGCTCATCAGCGAAGATGGCAACGCCGATGGCATCATTGATGGCAAGCAATCCACCACCCTCGATACAGGTCTATGGTGGGGAGCCATGTCATGGACCAGCTCGCTCTATTTGGCTGCGTTGCGTGCCGGCGAGGAGATGGCACGAGATATGGGAGACATGGAATTTGCCAACTCGGCGCGAGCTATCGCCGATGCCGGATCCAAGAATCTGGTAGAGAGACTTTGGAACGGGGAATACTTTATTCATAAACCCGATCCTAACCAGCCAAACAGCTTTATCATTGGCAATGGCTGTCACATTGACCAGGTGTTCGGTCAAGGCTGGGCCAATCAAGTCGCCTTGGGGCGGATTCTGCCGGAAAGCCATACAAAATCCGCGCTGCGCTCAATCTGGAAATATAACTTCACACCCGACGTCGGACCATACCGGGAGGTTCATAAAGCGGGCAGTTGGTACGCCATGCCCGGTGAAGGCGGCACGATCATGACGACTTGGCCGCATGGCGACAAGGTGGACCCCAAAGTGGTGGCCGGTGACATGGCAACTGGCATGGGATATCTCAACACCTGCATGGCTGGCTACGAGCATCAAGTGGCCGGACATATGATCAGCGAAGGATTGCTGCTCGAAGGGTTAGCCGTCGAGCGTGCGATCCATGACCGCTACCACGCATCGCGCCGCAATCCATGGAACGAGGTGGAATGCGGCGACCATTACTCCCGGGGAATGGCTAGCTACGGCCTGTTGATCTCCGCCAGCGGCTTTGAATACCACGGTCCGAAAGGGCACATCGGGTTCGCCCCGCGCCTGACGCCGGAGAATTTCCGCGCTCCGTTTACCTCGGCCGCAGGCTGGGGAACGTTCTGGCAAAAACGCGACGCAGGTCACACCGGCTGCGGCATTCAATTGCGCTGGGGAAGGCTCCGCATAAAGACTCTGGCGCTGGCTCTCGCCGACGGCGTCAGTGTTTCCACGGTAACTGTGTCGCTCGGCAACAAACCTGTCCTCGCAAATGTCAAGGTGTTAGCCAATCGCGCGTTGATCACATTCGCTGAGCCAATTGAGCTGATACCGGAAACCGAGTTACGCGTCACGCTCTCCTAAACGTAAACGGATCTGCTGTCCCGACGAGCATGGATTGCATCGAGGAAAATTTGAGATGGAAAATTTGGGATTGCCGGGCGGTCTGCCGGGCAGCAAGCTTGGGCGCAGTGCGCAGGGCCGCCATGGTGGGGGTTGTGCGCACTGAGACACCACAAATCAAGCCAGCAATCGATATGTCACAAATCACCCGTCTTATTTCCGCCGCAACCCTATGTCTGGCGCTGCCCGGAGTGGCGCTAGCGCAGATTTCATCACCCGTGAAGGTGGCTAACTTTAAGTCGCCGGTAAAACTGGCCTGCGTGGGCGACAGCATCACCCAGGGCGTGGGTGCCGCAGGCGGAATGTCCTGGCCGGATCAAATTGGCAAACTTCTGGGTGAAAAATGGAATGTGAAGAATTTCGGCGTGAGCGGCACCACCTTGCTGCAAAGCGGCGACAGTCCCTATCAGAATCAGGCGGCCTTCAAGAATGCGAAGGAATTTGCGCCGGATGTGGTGGTAATTTTGTTGGGCACCAATGACACGAAGCCGCAGAACTGGAAGAACAAGGAACGTTTCGTGGCCGATTACACCGATTTGGTCAATCAATTCGCCAAGTTGCCCAGCAAGCCACGGGTGTACATCTGCTACCCGCCTTACATCGCAGGCAACGGCAACTTCGGCATCAACGAAGCCGGCACCAAGGAGGAGATACCGCTGGTGGACAAAGTCGCCAAGGCCACCAAGGCCGGAGTGATCGACGTTCACGGTGCCCTCAATGGCAAGGACGCGCTCATTCCAGACAAGGTCCATCCGAACACGGAAGGCGCGACGGAAATCGCCAAAGCCGTGTTCAAGGGTCTAACAGGCGCATTGCCCGGCGCTCCGGCACCCAAGTGAGAAGGCGTGGCGGCAGCGGTGCCGCTACTAACCGCCCGAGCTCATTTGGCTTGCTGCGGTCGGGCCGGTGGGGCATCTTCATCAGCAAGCCAGCGCGAGGTGATGCAAGCACTCAATGAACAAGATTGGCCGGGCCTTATCCGGCCCGGCAGCCGGGTCTTCCTCGGTGGAGGAGCCTCGGTGCCGTTTGCCTTGGTGGATTCGATGCTGGCGAAAGCCAGCCACTTCAAGGACATCGAAGTGGTGCATATCCACGGCTTGGGCCCCACCCCGTGGATCGACCCGCGCTTTGAATCGGTGTTGCGGACGAACTCGTTTTTTCTAACTCCGGCGCTGCGAGATGCGGTGGAGCGGGGTCAGGCGGATTACACCCCTTGCGCCATGTCGGACGTGCCGCTGTTGTTCCGCGATGGCGAGATGCCCCTGGATGTGGCCCTGATCCAAGTGAGTCCGGCCGATGAAAACGGCAACCACTCGCTCGGAGTTAGCGTGGATGTGGTGCAAGCGGCTCTGCGCAACGCCCGAATCGTCATTGCACAAATCAATCCGCGGATGCCGCGCACCGGTGGAGACACTCAGGTGGCGGCCCGCGAGATCGATTACTTCATCGAGCACGAGGCCGAGTTGCCGGAAGCCGTTAGAGGTGTGCTTGATGAGCGTCACTTGAAGATTGGCCGCTATGCCGCGCAACTCATTGAGGATGGATCGACGCTCCAGGTGGGGCTGGGCAACAGTCCTGAGGCGGTGCTGCTGGCCTTGAAAGACCACTGCCAACTCGGGATTCATTCCGGGGTTTTCAATGACGCGCTTATGGAGTTGGTGCGATGCGGAGCGGCCGATCATTCGAAAAAAAATTACCGCCCGGGTAAAATCATTGCAAGCCATGTGATGGGCAGCCGCAAGTTGTATGAATTTGTCGACCGCCATCCGGACGTTGAGTTGCATCCCTCGGATTGGGTGAACGATCCGCACCGCATCGCCCGCAACCACCGCATGGTGGCTATCAACGGGGCCCGCGAGATCGACCTGACAGGACAAGTGGTGCGTGATTCCAGCGGCCACCGGTTCTATGGTGGCATCGGTGCCTTGGTGGATTTTATCCGCGGCTCGGGCAAAAGCCGGGATGGCCGACCCATCATTGCGCTGACGTCCACGGGCGACGTGGACAAGCGCTCACGAATTGTTGCGGGTCTCGAATCAGGCAGCGGCGTATGCACGGGGCGGGGTGACGTGCACCATGTGGTTACCGAATACGGGGTGGCCAGCCTGCACGGGCGCAGCATTCGGGAGCGGGTGGCACGCTTGGTGGAAATCGCCCATCCGGATCACCGTGAGACGTTGTTAGCCGGGGCTCTGGCCCGTGGGTGGCTGCCGCGCTTTTTCACGATGCCCGCCAGCTCGTCGGCAGTGTCGGAAGCCGGGCTCGAGTCGGCTTGGGTGGAATTTCGCGCAGGCCGCTTCCTGCTTCGGCCGCTCCATCCAAGTGATATGTCCACGCTGCAGGAGTTTTTCTATTCACACGACGAGGAAACCATCCGCCTGCGCTATGG